>NZ_BAAGQZ010000040.1:0-47948 GCF_054783215.1 Rhodococcus aerolatus
TCGCCGGCCCGCCGCGGCACCCACGCGAGCCGCGCGCCGGTGGCGGCGGCCAGGGCGGACGTGGCGGCGAGCAGGCCGGGCACGGCGGCGGCGAGCTCGGCGACGAACAGCACCGCGCCCGGGGCCCCGAGCCGTGCGACGAGGTCGGCGGGCAGGTCCTCCAGCACCCGGGTCTCGTCCCCGGGCACGGCCGCGACCAGGTGGCCCCCGGTCTTGGTGACGGCGGGGGTGACCACGGCCCCGAGGTGCGCGACGTGGGCGCCGCGCTGCCGGTGCGCCTTGCGCAGCCGCAGGAAGACGATGGGCGACTCCTCCTCCGGCTCCAGGCCGACGCAGAGCACGGCCGGCGCGGCCTCGAGGTCGGCGTAGGTGACCCCGCCCGTGGCCGGGGTCGACCCGGCGACGTGGGCGGCGAGGAAGTCGAGCTCCTCGTCGGAGTGCACCCGCGCGCGGACGTCGACGTCGTTGGTGCGCAGCGCGACCCGGGCCAGCTTGGCGTAGGCGTAGGCGTCCTCGACGGTGAGCCGGCCCCCGGCCAGCACCCCGGCGCCGGCGCCGTCGCGGGCGGCGAGCAGCCCGGTGGCCGCCGCCTGCAGCGCGGCGGTCCACGACGCCTCGTGCAGCTCGCCGTCCTCGCCGCGGACCAGCGGGCGGGTGATGCGCGCGTCGTCGTCGAGGTAGCGGAAGGCGAAGCGGCCCTTGTCGCAGCTCCACTCCTCGTTGACCTCGGCGTCGGCGCGGGCGAGGCGGCGCTGCACCGTGCCGCGCCGCCAGTCGGTGCGCTGCGCGCAGCCCGAGGCGCAGTGCTCGCAGACCCCGGGGGTGGAGACGAGGTCGAACGGCCGGGAGCGGAACCGGTACGCGGCGCTGGTGAGCGCCCCGACCGGGCAGATCTGGATCGTGTTGCCGGAGAAGTAGCTGAGGAACGGGGCGCCGTCGGCCACCCCCACCTGCTGCTGGGCGCCGCGCTCGAGCAGCTCGAGGACGTCGTCGCCGGCGACCTGCTCGGCGAAGCGCGTGCAGCGCTGGCAGAGCACGCAGCGCTCCCGGTCCAGCAGCACCTGGCTGGAGATGGCGATCGGCTTGGGGAAGGTCCGCTTGTGCTCGTGGAACCGGGACTCGCTGCGGCCGTGGGCCATCGCCTGGTTCTGCAGCGGGCACTCCCCGCCCTTGTCGCAGATGGGGCAGTCCAGCGGGTGGTTGATGAGCAGCAGCTCCATCACCCCGGCCTGCGCCTTCTCCGCCACCGCGGAGCTGTGCTGGGTCCTGACGACCATCCCGTCGGCCACGGTCATGGTGCAGCTGGCCTGGGGCTTGGGCATGGGCCGCCCGCCCATCTCGACCTCGACGAGGCACTGCCGGCAGGCCCCGGCCGGGTCGAGCAGCGGGTGGTCGCAGAAGCGGGGCACCACGATGCCGAGCCGCTCGCAGGCGCGGATGAGCAGCTCGCCCTTCGGCGCGTCGACGCGGGAGCCGTCGATGGTGAGGCGGACGTGGCCCTCGGGGACGGGCGGCTCGTCCGGCACGTCGGTGCCGGTCCGCTCGGGGGCGACGGTCACGACGCCGCCGCCAGGGCCTGCTCGTCGAGCTCGGCGGCGCGGCGCGCCGCGTCCGGCTGCTGGTCGCACAGGGCCAGGAACTCGTCGCGGAAGTACTTGATGCCGCTGGTGATCGGGCTGACCGCGCCGTCACCGAGGGCGCAGAAGCTGCGGCCCAGGACGTTGTCGCACACGTCGAGCAGGGTGTCGACGTCGCCCGCGGTGCCGTGGCCGGCGACCATCCGTTCCAGGACGTGGGCCAGCCAGAACGTGCCCTCCCGGCAGGGGGTGCACTTGCCGCAGCTCTCGTGCTCGTAGAACTGGGTCCACTTCATCACCGCCCAGGGCACGCTGACGGTCTCGTTGAACACCTGCACGGCGGTGGTGCCCAGGATGGACCCGGCCTCGACCGCGCCCTCGAAGTCCAGCGGCACGTCGAGGTGCTCGGCGGTGAACAGCGGGGTCGACGAGCCGCCCGGCGTCCAGAACTTCAGCGGGACGCCGTCCTTCATCCCGCCGGCGAGCTCGAGGAGCTGGCGCAGCGTGGTGCCCATCGGCACCTCGTACTGCCCGGGGCGCTCGACGTGCCCGGACAGGCTGAAGATCTTGGGCCCGGGGGACTTCTCGCGGCCCATGGTGCGGAACCACTCGGCGCCGCCGTTGACCAGGAACGGGACGGTGGCGATGGTCTCGACGTTGTTGACGACGGTGGGGCTGGCGTAGAGCCCGCTCACCGCGGGGAACGGCGGCTTGAGCCGCGGCTGCCCGCGCCGGCCCTCCAGGGAGTCCAGCAGCGCGGTCTCCTCGCCGCAGATGTAGGCCCCGGCCCCGGCGTGGACGACGATCTCGCAGTCGAACCCGGTGCCCAGCACGTCCTTGCCGACCAGCCCCGCAGCGCGGGCCTCGGCCAGCGCGGCGTCGAGCCGCCGGATCGCGTGCAGGATCTCCCCGCGGACGTAGATGGCGCAGAAGTGGGCGCGGATGGCCCAGCAGGTGATGACGGCGCCCTCGATGAGCGAGTGCGGGTCGGCCATCATCAGCGGGGTGTCCTTGCAGGTGCCGGGCTCGCCCTCGTCGGCGTTGATGACGAGGTACTTCGGCTTCGCCCCCGGGCCGGTGGTCTCGCCCTCCTTGGCCTGCGGGATGAAGCCCCACTTCATGCCCGTGGGGAAGCCTGCGCCGCCGCGGCCGCGCAGGCCCGAGGCCTTGACCAGCTCGATGAGCTCGTCGGGGTCGGTGGCCAGGGCGGTGCGCAGCGCGGTGTAGCCCTCGAGCCGGGTGTAGGTGTCCAGCGTCCAGGACTCCGGGGAGAGCCAGCGCTTGGTCAGCACCGGGGTGATGGGGTCGGTCACGAGGTCCCCTCCTGCTGGGCCGGGTCGGTCTGCGTGGCGGCGGGATCGGGTGCGGCGGGCGCGGTCCAGCCGTGCTCGGCGGCGTCGGCCACCCCGCGGAGGGTCTCCGCCGCCGCGGACGGCCCGGCCACGTCGGCCGGGCGGTCGAAGAAGCCGGCGAGCTGGCGGGACACGTCGCGGAAGTCGCTGAGCGGGGCCCCCCGGGTGGGGGCGGGCGCGCGCCCGGCCCGCAGCTCGCGGACCAGCTCCAGCGCGGAGTCCGGGGTCTGGTTGTCGTAGAACTCGTAGTCGACCTGCAGCACGGGGGCGAGGTCGCAGGCGGCCAGGCACTCGGCGTGCTCGAGGGTCAGCGAGCCCGGCTCCCCCGGCTCGCCCACGGTCTGCTCGTGGCCCAGCGGGGTGCCGTCGGTGCCGAGCTCCGCGGCCACGGCGGCGTAGATGGCGTCCCCGCCCAGCACCGCGCACAAGGTGTTGGTGCACACGCTCACCAGGTGCTGCCCGCACGGCTCGCGCTTGTACATCGTGTAGAACGTCGCGACGGCCGAGACCTCGGCGCGGGTGAGGCCGAGGGTGTCGGCGGCCCAGCCGATCCCGGCCTGGCTGACGTGGCCCTCGAGCGACTGGGCCAGGTGCAGCAGCGGCAGCAGCGCGGAGCGGGGCTGCGGGTAGCGGGCGATCACCGCCGCGGCGTCGGCGTCCGCCTCGGGGCCGAAGACGCGGCCGACGTCGGTGCCGGAGTCGGTGCCGGTGGCGGTCTGCTCGGGGGCCTGGCTCACCGGTCCACCCCTCCCATCACGGGGTCGATGGAGGCGATGGCCGCGATGACGTCGGCGACGAGGCCGCCCTCGCTCATCGCGGGCATCGACTGCAGGTTGACGAAGCTGGGCTCGCGGACGTGCATGCGCAGCGGCCGGGTGCCGCCGTCGGAGACGAGGTGGAAGCCGAGCTCCCCGCGCGGGGACTCGATCGGGCTGTAGACCTGCCCCGCGGGCACCCGGAACCCCTCGGTGACCAGCTTGAAGTGGTGGATCAGCGACTCCATCGACTGGCCCATGATCTTCTGCACGTGCTCCAGGGAGTTGCCCAGCCCGTCCGGGCCGACGCTGAGCTGCGCGGGCCAGGCGATCTTCGGGTCGTCGACCATCACCGCGTCCCCCTCGGTGGCCCGCAGCTTGTCGACGCACTGCTCGATGATGTCCAGGCTCTGGCCCATCTCGGCCACCCGCAGCAGGTAGCGGGCGAAGCAGTCCGCCTCCGTGCGGGTGGGCACCTCGAACTCGAAGTCCTCGTAGCCGCAGTAGGGCTCGACCTTGCGCAGGTCCCACGCCAGCCCGGCGGAGCGCAGCACCGGCCCGGTGACGCCGAGGGCCAGGCAGCCGTCCAGCGGGAGGTGCCCCACGCCGGCGAGCCGGTTGCGCCAGATGGGCTGGCCGGTGAGCAGGGTGTCGTACTCGGGCAGCCGGGCCCGCATCGTGGCCAGGAAGTCGGTGAGCAGGCGCTCCCAGCCGGCGGGCAGGTCCTGCGCCACCCCGCCGGGGCGGACGAAGGCGTGGTTCATCCGCAGGCCGGTGAGCTCCTCGAGGAGGTGCAGCACCACCTCGCGCTCGCGGAACCCGAACGTCATGGCCGTCGAGCTGCCCAGCTCCATGCCGCCGGTGGCCAGGTAGACCAGGTGCGAGGAGATGCGGTTGAGCTCCATGAGCAGCACCCGCGTGGTCTGCGCCCGCGGCGGTGCGGTGATGCCGAGGAGCTTCTCCACCCCGAGGCAGTAGCCCGTCTCGTTGAACAGCGGCGCCAGGTAGTCCATCCGGGTGACGAAGGTGACGCCCTGGGTCCAGGTGCGGTGCTCGGTGTTCTTCTCGATGCCGGTGTGCAGGTAGCCGATCACCGACCGGGCCTCGGTCACCGTCTCGCCCTGCAGCTCGAGCACCAGGCGGAGCACGCCGTGGGTGGACGGGTGCTGCGGGCCCATGTTGATGACGATCCGCTCGTCCGAGGCCGGGTCGGACCCGGCGCCGCCGAGCGCCTCGGTCAGCGAGTCCCAGTCCCCGCCGGTGACGGTGTAGACGCGGCCCTCGGTGGTCTGCCGCTCCCCCGCCTGCTGCGGGCCGGTCCGGGGTGCGCTGGTGCTGGTCACGAGTAGGCCCTCCGCTGGTCGGGCGGCGGGATCTCCGCACCCTTGTACTCCACGGGGATCCCGCCGAGCGGGTAGTCCTTGCGCTGGGGGTGGCCCAGCCAGTCGTCGGGCATGAGGATCCGGGTCAGCGCCGGGTGGCCGTCGAAGACGATCCCGAACATGTCCCAGGTCTCGCGCTCCTGCCAGTCCGCCGTCGGGTAGACCCCGACGATGCTCGGCACGTGCGGGTGGGCACCCATCCCGCCGTCGCCCGGCACGTCGAGGACGACCTCGAGGCGCACGCGGCGGCGGTAGGTCATCGAGGTGAGGTGGTAGGCGACGTGCAGCCGGCCGGGCACCGGGGTGCCCGAGGGGGCGCCACCGCCGGAGCCGGCCCCGGCGCCGGTGCCGTCCGCCGAGCCGGACTCGAACCCGTGGTCGACCCCCGAGACCGAGCTGCACAGCTCGAAGCGCAGCGCCGGGTCGTCGCGCATCACCCGGCACACGTCGGTGATGGCCTCGGTGCGCACGTAGTAGGTGATCTCCCCGCGGTCGACGACGGTCTCCCACACCGCGTCCACCACCCCGGCCTCGGCCAGCGCGGCCTCGAGGTCGTCGGTCACATCGTCGAACCAGCCGCCGTAGGGCCGGGTCGCGGGCGCGGGGCTGTGGGCGGGCAGCCGCAGCCCGCCGAAGCCGGAGGTGTCCCCGGAGCCCGACGTGCCGAACATCCCCTGCCGCGCCCGGCCGGTGACGACCCCGCCGCGGGCCTGCCGCTGCGCCTCGTCCCCGCGGGAGCGCTCGGCCGAGTCCAGGCCCGCGCCCTGCCGCGTGCGGGTGCCGTCGGGGACCTCGCGCCCGGCGTCCTTCCCCGCCTCGTCCGCCACCGCTCAGCTCCTCGCGTACTTCACGGTGGACGGGACCAGCTCGGTGCGGGCGCCGCTCTCCAGCCGCGCCGCGGTCCGGACCGGGCCCAGCGGCTCGTCCATGATCTTGGCGTGCAGCTTGAGGATGGCGTCGATGAGCATCTCGGGCCGCGGCGGGCAGCCGGGCAGGTAGACGTCCACCGGCACCACGTGGTCGACGCCCTGCACCACGGCGTAGTTGTTGAACATGCCGCCGCTCGAGGCGCACACGCCCATGGCGATGACCCACCGGGGCTCCGGCATCTGGTCGTAGATCTGGCGCAGCACCGGGGCCATCTTGTTGGTGACCCGGCCCGCCACGATCATCAGGTCGGCCTGCCGCGGGGTGGCCGAGAACCGCTCCATCCCGAAGCGCGCCAGGTCGTAGCGCGACCCGCCCACCGTCATCATCTCGATGGCGCAGCAGGCGAGGCCGAACGTCGCCGGCCACACCGAGGTCTTGCGGGACCAGTTGACCAGCTTCTCCACGCTGGTCAGCAGGATCCCGTTCGGCAGCTTGTCCTCCAGGCCCATCCTGGTTCCCCCTCTCGCTCCGCTCCGCACCCGTGCGTCGTGCCGGTCAGTTCCAGTCGAGCCCACCCCGTCGCCAGACGTAGGCGTAGGCGAACCCCACCGTCGCGATGAACAGCACCACCTCGGCGAGGCCGAAGAACCCCAGCGCGTCGGCCGTGACGGCGAACGGGTAGAGGAACACCAGCTCGATGTCGAAGAGGATGAACATCATCGCGGTGAGGTAGTAGGCGATCGGGATGCGGCCACCACCGGCGACGGGCTGCGGCGACGGCTCGATCCCGCACTCGTAGGCGTCGAGCTTGGCGCTGTTGTAGCGGCGCGGGCCGACGTACGGCGCGATGGCGACGGAGAAGACGGCGAAGCCCCCGGCGAGGGCGGCCATCACCACGAGCGGCAGGTACGGCTCCAGCACGCGGTCCACCCCGTTCCCCGACGTCCGGCCGGCCCGGTGCGGGCCGCCCGACGAGCATGACGTGCGCCACAGTACGAGGTGTCCCGCCACGTCGACGCACCCGGGGTGAGCAAGCCCACACCGTGTCGGGTGGCGTCGGCGAGCACCCCCTGGGTGACCTGCGGCGGACCGGGCCGGAGGCACCGGGCCGACCCGCCCGGGGCCTGGGACACTGAGCCCGTGAGCACCGCCGAGCCGACCGTCACGACCCCCGCCGAGCTGCGCACCGACGTCCTCGTCGTGGGGGCCGGGCCCGCGGGCTCCGCCGCCGCGGCCTGGTGCGCCCGCCACGGCCTCGAGGTCCTGCTCGCCGACGCCGCCCGCTTCCCCCGCGACAAGGCGTGCGGCGACGGGCTGACCCCACGCGCCGTCGCCGAGCTCGACCGCCTCGGCCTCGGGGAGTGGGTCCGCTCGCACGGCACCAACCGCGGGCTGCGCGCGGCGGGCTTCGGCCAGGAGCTGCTGCTGCCGTGGCCCGGCGGCTCGCTGCCCGACCACGGCAGCGCGGTGCCCCGCACCGAGCTCGACGCCCGCATCCGGCAGGTCGCGCTCGACGCCGGCGCCACGCCGCTGGAGGGGGCGCGGGCGGTCGACGTCGTCCGTCACGGCCAGGACGTCACCGCGGTGGTCTTCCGCACCGACGCGGGCCCGGTCACCGTGCGCTGCGACCGGCTCGTCGTCGCCGACGGGGTGCGCTCGCAGCTGGGTGGCCTGCTGGGCCGCACGTGGCACCGCGACACCGCCTACGGCGTGGCGGCACGCAGCTACGTCCGCTCCGGCCGCAGCGACGACCCGTGGATCTCCTCGCACCTCGAGCTCCGCGGCGAGGCGGGCGAGCTGCTCTCCGGCTACGGCTGGGTGTTCCCGCTCTCCTCCGGCGAGGTCAACCTCGGGGTGGGCACGCTGGCAACGTCCGCGCGCCCGGCCGGGGTGGCGCTCAAGCCGCTGCTGCGCCACTACGCCGAGCAGCGCCGCGCGGAGTGGCAGCTCGACGGCGAGGTGCGCGACGCGGCGTCGGCGCTGCTGCCCATGGGCGGGGCCGTCTCCGGCGTCGCCGGACCGAACTGGGCCGTCATCGGCGACGCCGCGGGCTGCGTGAACCCGCTCAACGGCGAGGGCATCGACTACGGGCTCGAGACCGGTCGGCTCGTCGCCGAGCAGCTGGCCGGCGGCGGTGCGCTGACCCGGGCGTGGCCGGAGGTGCTGCGGGCGCACTACGGCGAGGCGTTCTCCGTCGCCCGCCGGCTCGCGGGCCTGCTCACCCGGCCGCGGCTGCTGCCCGCGGCGGGGCCGGTGGGCATGCGCTCGACCGCGCTGATGGCCGTGGCCCTGCGGGTGATGGGCAACCTGGTGACCGACGAGGACCGCGACGCCACCGCACGGGTGTGGCGGTGGGCGGGCCGGGCCTCGGTGCGGCTGGACCACCGGCCGCCGTTCGCGGCCTGAGCGGTACCGGGGGTTCGGGGTGGACGCCGGGGCCCTGAGGATCTCCGACGCCCACCCCCCGTAGCGCAGGCGCCCACGTCGTCGGGGGCTGCGGTGGTCCGGGCACCAGCAGAGCACATCCGTGCACCGTTCGCGCCACGAACGGTTCACCGAGCGGGACCCCCCGCCCCCGTGGTTGTGTCGCGTCGACGACGTCGTCCCGTCGCAGCAGGTCGAGCACCCGGCACAGCCGGCGTGGGACGTCCCCCACGGCGCCCCCGGGCGCACCTGCCCGAGAGGCACCCACCGTGCTGCTGCTGCGCGCCCCCGGCGTCTACCCGCCCCAACGCGACACCTGGCTCGTCGCCGACCTGCTGCGCCCGCTCAGCCCCGGCGCCCGGGTGCTGGACGTCTGCACCGGCACGGGCGCCCTGGCCGTGACCGCGGCCCGGGCCGGTGCCCGCGCGACGGCGGTGGACATCTCCGGCCGCGCCGTGGCGACGGCCCGGACGAACGCTGCGCTGCACCGCGTCCCGCTGCGCGTGCTGCGCGGCGACCTCACCGGGCCGGTCGCCGGCGAGCAGTTCGACGTCGTGGTGTCCAACCCGCCCTACGTCCCCGCCGCGACCGACGAGCTGCCGGTTCACGGCCGGCTGCGGGCCTTCGACGGCGGCCGGGACGGGCGCACCCTGCTCGACCGGGTGCTCGACGCCGCCCCCGCCGTGCTCGCCCCCGGCGGAACCCTGCTCGTCGTCCACTCCGGACTGTGCGGTGTGGACGAGAGCCTGGCCCGGCTGCGCCGCCGCGGGCTCGCCGCCGAGGTGGCGGCGCAGTGCCTGCACCCCTTCGGGCCCGAGCTGACCCGGCGCGCCGAGATGTTCGAGCAGCGCGGCCTCATCGCCCCGGGCGAGCGCACCGAGCGTCTGGTGGTGCTGCGAGCCACCGCGCCGGTCCCCGCTGCCGCGGCGCAGGTCCCGGCCGCGGGCTAGACCGCGCGCAGCGAACTGCGGCCCTGCGCCCAGCTGCCGGTGACGTGCTCGGCGACGAGGTCGTCGAGCGCCAGGCACATCCGCGCCCCCCGCACCACGGCGTCGGCCCGGTGCGGCTGGTCGCGGGCGAGCCCGCCGGCCAGGTCGCGGGCGACCACCTGCTCGTGCATCGCGTCGGCCTCGACGTGCTCGTCGTAGAACAGCGTGGCCCCGCGGTCGAAGCCGAGGCGGCGCAGCCCCGCGCTGTGCAGCTTGCTCGGCAGCGAGGACGTCATCTCCACCGCGCAGAGGTGCCCGACGAGCTCGCCGAGCCGGGCCCGGTGCAGCGCGAGGTAGGACAGCGCGTTGAGCGAGGCCAGGGTGACCGCCGGGACCAGGTCGACGTGGCCGCCGTAGGTGTCGTCGACGCCCACCGCGCGCAGCGTGCGGGCGAACAGGGCGGAGTGCATGCGCTCGGGCCGGCCGCCGCCGTACTCGTCGGACTGCACCTCGACCAGGGCGCCCTTGGGGGCACCGGCCAGGCGCGGGATGCCCATCGTGTGGGGGTCGGCCTCGCGCAGCTGGTACGGCGCGCGGTGGGTCAGCAGCTCCTGCACCTGCCACAGCGGGGCGTCGCGGGCCACGTGGTGGCTCAGCCCGGGCGTGCCGGTGTCGGCGGTGAGCGCCTGCAGCGCGGCCACCACGCCGTCGGGGGCCGTGGTGGGCCCGTCCGCCAGCGCGTCGAGTGCCGCGGCCAGCGGGGCCTCGAGCAGCGCGCGGGCCGCCAGCAGGTCCAGGTCCCACTCGAGGTCGTCGGGGACGCCGCGCACCCCCTGCAGGGCCAGCTCGTAGAGCGTGGTCAGGCAGGCCTGCACGTCGTCGTCGTGCAGCACGTCCCCCGGTGCCGACGGGGGCGTCCAGCCCCGCACCGCGGCCAGGAACGCCGTGGTGGGCGCGGTCCCGCGCAGCACGTCGCGCAGCACCTCGCCGAGCGGGCCACGCGCGGCGGGCAGGGGCATGGCCGTGGCAACCTCGACCGGGTGAGCACCCCCGACCCCACCAGCACCGAGACCGACGTCGCCGCCCTGCTCGGGCCCGACGTGGTCATCACCGTGTGCCCCGACGGCCCGCTGCTGGTCCGCGGCGGGGCCGCGCTCGTCGACGGCAAGGGGGCCGACCTGCGCGGCGAGCGGCGCACCCTCGCGCTGTGCCGCTGCGGGCGCAGCGGCATCGCGCCCTTCTGCGACGGGACGCACAAGAAGCGGCGCGGTCGCGGCTGATCGGCTCGGGGTCATGGACCCACGGTAGGAACGTCCGGGGTCGTGCGCCCAGCGAGCCTGGGTCAGGGCTTGCGCGCGCGGTGCAGCGCGACGACGCCCCCGGTCAGGTTGCGCCACGCCACGTCCGTCCAGCCGGCCGCCTGCAGCCGCGCGGCCAGGGCGGGCTGGTCCGGCCACGCCCGGATGCTCTCGGCGAGGTAGACGTAGGCGTCGGGGTTGCTGCTGACCGCGCGCGCCACCGTGGGCAGGGCCTTCATCAGGTACTCCAGGTACACGGTGCGGAAGGGCGCCCACACCGGGGTGGAGAACTCGCACACCACGATCCGCCCGCCGGGGCGGGTCACCCGCGCCAGCTCGGCCAGGCCGTCGTCGAAGGCGACGACGTTGCGCAGGCCGAAGGAGATGGTGACCGCGTCGAACGCCCCGTCGCGGTAGGGCAGGTGCAGCGCGTCCCCCGCGACCATGGGCACCCCGCGGTGCACCCCGGCCCGCAGCATCCCCTGGGAGAAGTCGGTGGCCACGCTCCACGCGCCCGAGCGGGCCAGCTCGACGGTGGAGACCCCGGTGCCGGCGGCCAGGTCGAGGACGCGCTCGCCGGGGCGCAGGTCGAGCGCCGTCCGGGTCAGCCTGCGCCAGCGCCGGTCCTGCGCGAACGACAGCACCGAGTTGGTCAGGTCGTAGCGCTGCGCGACACCGTCGAACATCGCGGCGACCGCGTGGGGGTCCTTGTCCAGCCCGGCTCGTGTCACCGCGCGAGGCTACCCGCGGGCCCCCGGCTACGCCGCGGTGGCGAGCCCGTCGGCCGACCCCAGCACGGCCCGGTAGTGCCCGAGCAGCTCGTCGCCCAGCACCGGCCAGGTGCGGCGCAGCACCGAGCGCCGCGCCGCCCGGCCCAGCGAGCGCCGCAGCTCCGGGTCGGCCAGGGTGAGCACGGCCGCGACGGTGGCGCGCTCCAGGTCCTCGACCGGGACGAGGAACCCGGTGCGGCCGTGGGCCACGAGGTCGCGCGGCCCGCCCGCGTCGGCCGCCACGACGGGCACGCCGCTGGCCAGCGCCTCCTGCACGACCTGGCAGAAGGTCTCGTGCTCCCCCGGGTGCACGGCGACGTCGAGGCTTGCCATGGTCCGCGCCAGCTCGGCCCCGCCCTGCCGGCCGAGGAAGACCGCGCCCGGCACCAGCCGCTCCAGCCGGGCGCGCTCCGGCCCGTCGCCGGTGACGACGAGGCGGACCCCGGGGGTCGCGGCGAGCAGGGCCAGCCGCTCGACGTGCTTCTCCGGGGCGAGGCGGCCGACGAAGCCCACGAGGAGCTCGCCGTGCGGGGCCAGCCGGGCGTGCAGCGCGTCGCTTCGGTGGGCGGGGGCGAACCGGGTGGTGTCGACGCCGCGGCCCCAGCGGTGCACCCGAGGCACCCCGCGGGAGGTGAGCGCCTCGACGGCCCAGGTGGACGGGGCCAGGGTCCGGTCGGCCTGGCCGTGCAGCCGCCGCGTCCACCGCCACGCCGCCCGCGTGGTGGTGGCGCCCATGCCGTAGCTGGCGGCGAAGCCGGCCACGTCGGTCTGGTAGACGGCGACGGTCGGCACGCCGAGCCGCCGGGCCGCGCGCTGCCCCCCGGCGCCGAGCACGAACGGCGACGCGAGGTGGACCACGTCGGGGTCGAAGTCGGCCAGGGCGGTGGTGACGGCCGGGGTGGGCAGGCCGACCGGCAGCGACGAGACCCGGGGGACGTCGACGGCGGGCACCCGGACGACGGGGGTGCCGTGGTGCTCGGCGGCCTCCCCCACCCCGGGGGCGACGACGAGGGTGTCGTGGCCGCGGTGGCGCAGGTGCTCCAGCACCCGGACCACCGATCCGGAGACCCCGTTGACCTGCGGCAGGAAGGACTCGGCGACGACGGCGATGCGCACGGCCCCCACCCTGGGCGGCGCGGCGCACCGGGACGCGCCGCGCGGGTGACGCGACGGGGAACACCGCGGGAACACCGGCCGGCGGCCGCCGACCCGGGGCGGGGTCTCAGCCGGCGGCGAGGCGCAGGTCGAGCGCGCGACGGGCCCGCTTGGCCAGCCGCTCCGGCGTGCGCAGCTCGTGGACCCAGCTGAGCTCGAGCGGCACCCCGACCTGGCGCTGCACCCGCGCCACCACCCCCGCCGCGGCGGCCCGGTCGCCGCCGAGGGCGAAGAAGTCGTCGTCCGCACCCACGCGGCACACCCCGAGGGCGTCGGCGAAGCAGACGCACAGGATGGCCTCGAAGGCGGTGACGGGCTCGCGCGCCACGCGGACCCGGGAGCACCGGGCGTCGTGCTCACACCGTCGCACCGCGCACCTCCCGTCCGTCCGACCGCTCCGGACGGGGCGGGCCGGGCACCGGGCCCGACTGCACCACTGTCACACAGAGCGACGCCGACCGACAACGAGGACCACCCGATCAGGTGTAGCCCAGCAGGTTTCCGCGGCGGTGCTGCTTTCGGGTGTGCGCAACACGACTCAGCGTGACCGGTCTAGCGGGCCCGGCCGAGGCGTCGGACCACCAGCAGCCCCACCCCGGCCAGCAGCCACGCCACGACGGCCACCGACAGCGCGGGGACCACGGCCAGGCGCGCGTCCCGGCCCTGCACCCGCACCAGGTCCGGGTCCTGCGTGGAGTACTCGACCTCGATGCGCTGGTCGGCCGCGAGGCCCGTCGGGTACAGCACCCCCAGCTCCGGGGTGCGGGTGACGCCGTCGGGGGTGGTGAAGCTGATCGCCGCGCTCACCCGGCCGACCGACAGCACGTCCGCCGTCGCGACCCCGCGGTGCGCCTCGATGGCGTTGTCGTCGCGCCACGCCGCCACCACGAGCAGGAACGCCAGCACGGTCACCACCGTCGCCGCCGTGAGCAGGACCCGCCGGGCCACCACCCCGCGGGGTGCGGCGCCGCCGGGGGCCGACCGGGGTCCGGCGGCGGGGGCGGGGGTCACACCACCCGATGCTAGGCCGCCCCCGGGCCGGGCCCGGCCGCTGCTCCTACCCTGGGCGCGTGCCGACCCTGCGCGTGCGCACCCGTGCGGTGCCCGACGACGCCGACCTGCTCGGCCTGCTGCCCACCCCCACCCGCGCGCTGAGCTGGGTGCGCGGCGGCGAGGGCCTCGTCGGCCACGGCGCGGTGGCCGTGACCACCCCGGACGGTCCGGGCCGGTTCGCCGACGCCGACCACTGGTGGCGCGCGCTCGTCGCCGACGCCGAGGTGGACGACCCGCTGGCGACGGCGGGCACCGGCCTGGTCGCGTTCGTCTCCCTCGCCTTCGGCGACGACCCCGGCTCCTCGGTGTGCGTCGTGCCCCGGGTGCTGCACGGCCGCCGCGACGGGGTGGCGTGGCGCACCGAGGTCACCACCGACGACGAGCCGTGGCCGGGCCCGGCCGCCGTCACCCCCGTGCGCGCGCCGGCCGGGGCGCGGCTCGACGGCACCGCCACCGACCCGTGGCGAGCCGAGGTCGCGGCCGCGGTCGCGGTGCTGCGCGCCGAGGCGGGCCGGGCCGGGACCGACGCGCTGCGCAAGGTGGTGCTCGCCCGGGACGTGACCGCCACCGCGACGGCCGACCTCGACGAGCGCCACCTGCTCACCACCCTGGCCGCCCGGTTCCCGCAGTGCTGGGCCTTCGCCGTCGACGGCCTCGTCGGCGCGACCCCCGAGCTGCTGCTGCGCCGGCGCGGCACCGCCGTCGACGCCCGGGTGCTGGCCGGGACCAGCTGGCCGCGTGACGGTCTCACCGCGGGGGACGCGGCCCGCGAGCTGCTGGGCTCGGGCAAGGACCTCACCGAGCACCGGTACGCGGTCGACTCGCTGCTCACCGCGCTCGCCCCGTCCTGCGTCGACGTCGACGCCGGGCCGGTCGAGGTGCTCGAGCTGGCGAACGTGGCGCACCTGGCCACCCGGGTCACCGGCACCCTGGCCGGGGCGGACACCTCGCTGCTGGCGCTGGCCGCCGCCGTGCACCCCACCGCGGCGGTGGGCGGCACCCCCACCGACCGGGCCGTCGCGCTCATCGCCGAGCTGGAGTCGTTGCGGCGCGGGCGGTTCGCCGGTCCGGTGGGGTGGGTGGGGGCCGACGGCGGCGGTGAGCTGGGGGTGGCGCTGCGCTGCGCCGAGGTGGACGGGCCCCGGGCCCGGCTCATGGCCGGCTGCGGCATCGTCGCCGCGTCGGACCCGGACCGGGAGGTCGCGGAGTCCGAGGCCAAGCTCGGTGCCGTGCGGGCCGCGCTCGGCGCCTGAGCGGGCCTAGCCCTCGAGCGCCGCCCGCACCGCGGCGTGCAGCTCGCGCAGCCCGTCGCGCTCGGTCCGCACCTCCAGCACCCGGATCCCGCTGTGCGGCTGCGTGATCGACGCCGCGAGGTCGTCGACCTCGACGACCCGGTGGGCGACGCCGTGGGCGGCGCAGAGCGCGCCCAGGTCCGTCCCGTGCGGCGTGCCGAAGACGCGCTCGAAGTGCGTGTCGAACGCCGGGCCGCCCTGCTCGAGGAGGGCGAAGATGCCGCCGCCGTCGTCGTTGGCCACCACGATCGTCAGCTGCGCGGGCACCGGCTCGAGCGGCCCGACGAGCAGGCCGTTGGCGTCGTGCAGGAACGTCAGGTCGCCGAGCAGGGCCAGCGTCCGCCCGGGGTGGGCCAGGGCGGCCCCCACCGCGGTGGCCACGGTCCCGTCGATGCCGGAGGCGCCCCGGTTGCTCAGCACCCGCACGCCGGCGCGCGGCACCCCGACCCAGCTGGCGTCGCGGACCGGGTTCGACGCCCCGACCACGAGCTGGTCGCCCGGGGCGAGGGCACCGGCCACGGCCGCGGCGACGTGCAGCCCGGTGGGCTTGGGAGCGTGGGCGAGCACGTCGGCCAGCGCGGCGGCGGCCCGGTCGGACACCGCCCCGGCGCGCTCGACCCAGGCGGCGGCAGGGGTGCCGGTGGTCTCGACCCAGGTGCCCACCGAGCGGGCCGCCCCGGCGACGTCGGTCCAGCGGCGCCCGACGTCGACCACGTGCACCGGGACCCCGGAGCCCAGCAGCCGCAGCACCGGCCGGTGCAGCGTCGGCCGGCCGAGCACCACGACCTGGGCCGGGCGCAGCGCGTCCACGGCGAGCGGGTGGACGGCCACGGTGGGGGCCGGGGCGCCGGGCTCGGCCACGGTGGGCACCCCGTCGAGGGCGGGCGTCGCCACCGCGCCGTGCCCGGCCACGACGAGCGTGTCGAGGGAGAGGTCGACGTGCAACGGCGCCTCGACCGCGACGGGGGCCACGGTGGTCCACGGCCCGCCGTCCGCGCGGCCGGCCAGCCGGGGGTCCGCGTCGGGGTCGGGGGGCAGGTCGGTCAGCAGCGGCTCGGAGAGCGACACGTTGAGCTGCACCGGGCCCGGGGCCCCGTCGCGGGAGCCGGTCGCCGCGGCCAGCGCCCGGCAGACGGCGGAGCGCCACCGGCTCGCGGCCAGCGACGTCTCGTCCCGGCTGGCGTACTGCGGCGGGTTCTCCGTCTCCGCGGCGACGGACACCGCGAGCCGCACGGCGGGGCCGAACATCCGGTTCTGGTCGATGGTCTGGTTGGCCCCCGTGCCCAGCAGCTCCGGGGGGCGGTCGGCGCTGAGCACGACGACGGGGATCCCCGAGTGGCCCGCCTCCACCACGGCGGGGTGCAGGTTGGCCACCGCGGTGCCCGAGGTGGTGACCACCGGCACGGGGGCCCCGGACCGGGCCGCCAGACCCAGGGCCAGGAAGCCGGCGCTGCGCTCGTCGATGCGCACGTGCAGCCGCACCCGGCCCGCGAGGGACGCGCGGTGCCAGGCGATGGCCAGCGGGGCGTTGCGGGAGCCGGGGCAGAGCACGACCTCGCGGACCCCGCCGCGGACCAGCTCGTCGACGAGGACGGCGGACAACGCCGCGGACCTGCTCACCGGGTCGCTCGGGGGCTGCTCACCCTCCCAGGGTGCCAGCCCGGCGCCCGGCTGGCCCGGGACGGTCGGGGGTGGCAGCGTCACCCCCGTGGACACCCCGGCGCGCACGGACTTCGACCCCGACGAGACCGGGGCCCGCGGCTTCTACAAGCTGCTGACCTCGGTGGTGGTGCCCCGACCCATCGCCTGGGTGTCGTCGCGCTCCGCCGCGGGGGTGGACAACCTGGCCCCGCACTCGTTCTTCACCGTCGCCGGGGTGACGCCGCCGGTGGTGCAGTTCACCTCGGTGGGCCGCAAGGACAGCCTGAACAACATCGAGGCCACCGGGGAGTTCGTGGTCTGCCTCACCCCGGAGTCGCTGTTCGAGCAGGTCAACGCGACCGGGACCGACTTCGACCCGGGCACCAGCGAGTTCGACTCCGTCGGTCTGGAGCGCGAGCCGAGCCTGCGCGTGGCCCCGCCCCGGGTGAAGGCCTCGCCCGTCGCCCTGGAGTGCGTGCTGCACCAGGTGGTCGAGGTGGGGGACTCCTTCGTCGTCCTCGGCCGGGTGGTGCACGCCGCGGTGAGCACGGCCGCGCTGGCCGACGACGGCCTGGGCGACCTCGCCGCGCTGGCCCCGCTGAGCCGGCTGGGCCGCGACCAGTGGGGCACCACCCCGCCCGTGCGCGAGATCACCCGCATCCCCGCGAAGGAGTGGCCGGGCCACTACGACCCGCCCACGGACTGACCGGGCCCGGGCGTCCGTGCCGGGTCCGCGCCGGGTGTCGGTGAGCGCGCTGCCGCGGTGCCTGCGCACCCCGGTGGGACGGTGGGCGCTGCTGGTGCTCGGCACCGCCGGGGTCGGTGCGGTCCTCACCGCGCTGGGCGTGCCGTCGGCCGCGCTGTTCGGCTCGCTGCTCGTGGCTGCGGTGCTCGCCCCCGCCGGTCTCGGGCCCGCCGGGGTGCCGCGGCCGGTGTTCCTCGCCGCCCAGGCCGTGCTCGGGGTGGTCATCGGTGCGCTGGTGGAGCCGGGCACGCTGGCCTCGCTCGCCGCCGACTGGTTCCCCGTGGTCCTGGTCAGCCTGGGCACCCTGGTGCTGACGGTCCTGGCCGGGCTGCTGCTGGGCCGACACCGCGCGGTCGACCCGCTCACCGGCTCGCTAGCCCTGATCGCCGGTGGGGCGTCGGGGCTGACCGCGATCAGCCGCGAGCTCGGGGCCGACGAGCGGCTCGTCGCGGTGGTGCAGTACGTCCGGGTGGCCTTGGTGGTGCTGCTCATGCCCGCCGTGACCGCGCTGGTGTTCCGGCCGACCGGGACGGCGGCGCCCGCCGCGGTGCAGGCGGCCGGGGCACCGTGGTGGGCGGGCTGGGCGCTCGTCGCGGGCTGCGCGGCGCTCGGGGTGTCCACGGCCCGGCTGCTGCGGCTGCCCGCCGGGGGCCTGCTGGGCCCGATGATCCTCTCCGCGGTGGCGGGCTCGCTGGGCCTCTCCGGCGGGGCGAGCGCCCCGGCGGTGCTGGTGCTCGCGGCCTACGCGGCGATCGGGTGGCAGGCCGGTCTGGGCTTCACCCGCGAGAGCGTCCGCGTGCTGGGCCGCGTGCTGGTCCCGGCGGTGGGGCTGATCCTCGCCGTGCTCGTCGGCTGCGGCGGGCTGGGGCTCGCGCTCTCGGCCATGACCGGGGCCTCCGAGCTCGACGCGTACCTGGCCACCACGCCTGGCGGGGTGTACGCGGTGCTGGCGACCTCGGCCTCGGCCGGCGGTGACGTGACGTTCGTGCTCACGGTGCAGCTGCTGCGGGTGTTCGTCATGCTGCTGGCCGCACCGGCCCTGGCCCGGCTGCTCGCACGCCGCCGGGCCCCGGCGGCCTGAGCCTCACGTCCCCGGCGGTGGCCAGGCGGGGTGGCCGGCGGCGAGCAGGGCGTGGCAGCGGGTCAGCCGCTCGCGCCACCACCCGGTGCGCTCGGCGTCGGCGGCGTGGGCCGTCAGCCGGTCGGGGTCCGGGGCCACCCGCCCCGGGGTGAGCGTGCTGGGCGCGGCAGGGAGGTCGTCGGCCACGTCGGCGGCCATGAGCCCCCGGGTGCCGAGGCCGCAGGCGTGGCCGAGGCGCGGCAGGGCGGCGGCCGCGGCCACCCCGGCGCTGATGCCGACGGCGGAGTCGACCGCGCTGGAGACCACGACGGGCAGGCCGATCTGTTCCGCCACCGCGAGCAGCCGGCGCACCCCGCCCAGGGGGGCGACCTTGCACACCGCCACGTCCGCGGCGCCGGCCCGGGCGACCCGCAGCGGGTCGGTGGCGCGGCGGATGGACTCGTCGGCCGCGACCGGGGTCGACGTGCGGCGGCGCAGCGCGGCCAGCTCCTCGACGCTCGCGCACGGCTGCTCGGCGTACTCGAGCTCGCCCAGCCGGTCCAGGGCGGTGACGGCCTCCTCCAAGCTCCAGCCGCCGTTGGCGTCGACCCGCACCCGGGGCACGGCCGCGCGGACGGCCTCGACCCGGGCCACGTCGTCGTCGAGGGTCTGCCCGCGCTCGGCGACCTTCACCTTGGCGGTGGCGGCGCCGGGGAAGCGGGCGAGCACGGCCGCGACCTCGTCGGCGGGGACGGCGGGGACGGTGGCGTTGACGGTCACGGCGTCCCGCACGGGCGCGGGGAACGGCAGCCAGGCGGACTCCAGGGCCGAGGCCAGCCACCAGGCGGCCTCGGCGTCGTCGTACTCGGGGAACGGGCCGAACTCTCCCCACCCGGCGGGGCCGCGCAGCAACGCCGTCTCCCGCACCGTGATGCCGCGGAAGCGGACCCGCATCGGCAGGGCGACCACGGCCAGGTCGGCGAGGAGCTCGGGCAGCGCGGGGAGGTCCACGCCTACGATCCTGCCCGTGACCTTCGACCCGAGCGTGTGGCAGCCCGTCCCCGGCTTCGACGACCTCGTGGACATCACCTACCACCGCCACGTCACCGACGGCACGGTGCGGGTGGCGTTCGACCGGCCCGAGGTGCGCAACGCGTTCCGCCCCGGCACGGTCGACGAGCTCTACCGGGCCCTGGACCACGCCCGGATGACGTCGGACGTGGGCACCGTGCTGCTCACCGGCAACGGGCCGGCCCCCAAGGACGGGGTGTGGGCGTTCTGCTCGGGCGGTGACCAGCGCATCCGGGGCCGCTCGGGCTACCAGTACGCGGCGGGCGAGACCGCCGAGACGGTGGACCCGGCGAGGGCGGGGCGGCTGCACGTCCTCGAGGTGCAGCGGCTGATCCGGTTCATGCCCAAGGTGGTCATCGCGGTGGTCAACGGCTGGGCGGCCGGCGGGGGGCACAGCCTGCACGTGGTGTGCGACCTGACGCTGGCCAGCCGGGAGCACGCCCGGTTCAAGCAGACCGACGCCGACGTGGGGAGCTTCGACGGCGGCTACGGCAGCGCGTACCTGGCGAAGTCGGTGGGGCAGAAAAACGCTCGCGAGATCTTCTTCCTCGGCCGCACCTACACCGCGGAGCAGATGCAGGCGATGGGCGCGGTGAACGAGACCGTGGACCACGACCGGCTCGAAGCCACCGCCATCGAGTGGGGCGCCATGATCAACGCGAAGTCGCCGCAGGCGCAACGCATGCTGAAGTACGCCTTCAACCTGCCCGACGACGGGATCGTGGGCCAGCAGCTCTTCGCGGGCGAGGCCACCCGCATGGCGTACATGACCGACGAGGCCGTCGAGGGCCGGGACGCGTTCCTGCAGAAGCGGACCCCGGACTTCTCGCCGTACCCGTACTACTACTGACCCCTCAGCCCGCGAGGTCGTGGTCGAGCTGGACCAGGATCTCGCACGGCGGTGGCACGAGGTGCAGGCGGCCGACCCGCGCCGGCCTGGGCGGGGCCGGGGCGCGCGACCGGTAGCGGTGCCCCGTCGGGGTGGTGGTCTCGACGGTGTGGCGCTGCCCCGCCACGGGTCTCGCCGCCCAGCCGGGGGCGTCCTTGCGGTAGTTGCACGCCTCGCACAGGCCCTGCGTGTTGTCCGCCGTGGTCGGCCCACCCGCGGCATCGGGGACGACGTGGTCGTCGTGGCGGGCGGGGGCGTCGCAGTACGGGGTGCGACACAGGCCCTGGTCCCGGACCCGCAGCAGGGCGGCGAGACCGTCGGCCACGAACCGCTGCCGGCTGCTCAGCGCGACCAGCTGCCCGGCCGGGTCGGCGTACACCCGCCGCAGCCAGGTCGGGGTCGTGGCCCGTGCGCCCCCCGACGTCGCGTCGAGGCTGTCGGCGACCATCTCGCGGGCGATCTGCGCGGGGACGGGGCCGTGGCCGGGGACGACGGCGGGCTCGCTGCCGGCACCGAGCAGCGAGGCGTCGGAGACGACGAGGCTCACCGAGACCGGGACCCCCTCGGCGGTGGCCTGGCCGGTCACCCGCTGCACCAGGGTGTCGGCCATGACCTGGCCGCGGGAGAGGCCCTGCGCCCCGGTGGCGCGGGTGGTGTCCGCGGCCCGGCCGAGCGCGGCCAGGCAGGCGACGCCCTGGGCCACCGGCAGGAGTGCGGTGAGGTAGGTCATCGCGTCGGGGGCCGGGCGCAGGCTCACGTGCCGCTCGGAGACGGCCCGGCGTGCGCGACGCGTCACCGCCGCCGGGTCCAGGGCCGCGACACGGGCCCGCAGCATCCCGGTCAACCGATTGGTCCCCACCCCCTCCAGCGTGGCGGGGTCGGCGCACAGCTCGGCGTCCACGACCGCGCGGCCCTCCCGGTCGAGGCACCCCGACTCCCGGGCGACCAGGGTCGCCGCATACTCCGAGAGGCGGCCCTCGGCCAGCGCGGCACGGGTGTGCGGCAGGTCGGTGTGCAGGTCGCGGGCCAGGCCCAGCAGCGCGCTGCCCCGGTGCGGGGACTCCCGGCGAGCCAGCGCGACCTGCGCCGCCACCCCGCGCCCGCGCCGTTCCGCCGGGACCGCGTCGGCCGCCTCCCGCGCGCGGGTGGACCGGTCCAGGGCCACCGCCAGCGAGGCCTGGGCCGCGCACGCGGCCGACTTCACCGCCTCCAGCTCGGCGATCAGGTCGACCCGCTCCCGGTCGTCCGACACCGAACCGCCCGGTGGCGGGGCGGCGCGCAGCAGCAGGTCACGGAACCCGTGGACCTGGCTGAGCCGGAGCGTCTGCACCCCACCAGATTATCGAACACGTGTTCGAACAGCAAGGGGATCCCGGGTCGTCGCGAGGTGGGTCAGACCTCCACGGTGTCGTCCTCGTGCTGGGTGACGCCGAGCTGCTCGGAGGCCTCGGTGAGCACGTCCATCACGGCGACCGTGTCCGCCAGCGGCATGATCGTGCTCTCCGTCAGGTGCCCGCCCAGGCAGGCCGCGGCCTCGGCGAACTGGTGGGAGTACCCCGTCCCGGTCGGCGGCAGCGTCACCTCCTCGGCATCCGCGCCGTCGCGGTGCAGCACGAACGTCCGCGGGTGGTGGAAGCGGGGCAGCACGTCGACCCAGCCCGCGGTGCCGAAGATGCGCGCCTGCCCCGGCATGGCGCTGCGCAGCGACGTCGTCAGCGTGGCCGACCGCCCGCCGGGGAACCCCAGCAGCAGCGTCGCGTCACGCTCCACCCCGGTGCCCGCCAGCGACCCGTGCGCCACGACCCGCTCCGGCACCCCCAGGACGGCCTGGGCGAAGGACACCACGTAGACCCCGAGGTCCAGCAGCGCCCCGCCGCCCTGCGCGGGATCCCAGAACCGGTCGGACGGGTCGTCGGGGGCGTGGACCCCGAGGTCGGCCTGCACCGACAGCGGCTCCCCGATGGCCCCGTCGGCCAGCAGCTCGCGGAGGCGGGCATGCACGGGCTGGAACCGCGTCCACATCGCCTCCATGCAGAACACCTGCGCCGCCCGCGCGGCCTCGACCACCTCTCGGGTGCCGGCCGCGGTCGCGGTGAACGACTTCTCCACCACCAGCGCCTTGCCCGCCGCGATCGCGGCCAGCGCGAGGGCCTTGTGCTGCGGGTGCGGGGTGGCGAGGTACACCGCGTCGACCTCGTCGTCGGCGAGCAGCGCGCCGTAGGAGCCGTGGGCGCGGGCGATGCCGTGGCGGTCCGCGAACGCCTGCGCCCGCTGCAGCGATCGCGACCCGACGGCGACGACCTCCCCGCCCCCGGCCAGCGGGACGTCGGGCACCACGTTCTCCGCGATGCGGCCGGGGCCGAGCACACCCCACCGGACCTGCGCTGCGTCAGTCACGGGAGGATCGTAGGGGTGACGAGCAGGGCGGGGGGTGGTCGGACGTGGAGGTGCTGAGCAGCCGTGTGCTGCTGCGGCCCGCGGACCCGGCCGCGTCGACGGCGTTCTACCGCGACACCCTCGGCCTGGCCGTGGCCCGGGAGTTCCCCGGCGGCACGGTGTTCTTCGCGGGCGCCACACTGCTCGAGGTGTCGAGCCACGCGGCCGGCGACGGCGCCGGCAGCACCAGCCTGTGGCTGCAGGTCCGCGACCTCGACGCCACCCACGACGAGCTGGTGGCCGCCGGCGTGGCGTTCGACCGCGGACCGCGCACCGAGCCGTGGGGGCTGCGCGAGGCGTGGCTGCGCGACCCCGACGGGGTCCGCCTCGTCCTCGTCGAGGTGCCCGACGGGCACCCGCTGCGGACCGACACCCGGTGACCCGGCTGCTGGCGCCGCTGCCGGTGCCGACGGGCCCGGCCGCGCTCGACGTGCTGCCGGCACTGGCCGCGTCGCTGGACGGGGACGGCCCGGCCTGGCTGCCGGTGCCCGCGGGCGACGACGCGGGGACCGGACGGCTCGTCGAGGCGCTGGGCGCCGGCGACGCGGTGGCGGACGACGTGGCCCTGGTGCTGGCCACCTCCGGCTCGACCGGCACCCCGAAGGGGGCGCTGCTCACCGCAGCGGCGCTGCGGGCCAGCGGGGCGGCCACCCACGCCCGCCTCGGCGGACCGGGCGCGTGGCTGCTCGCGCTGCCCGCCCACCACGTCGCGGGGATGCAGGTGCTGGCCCGCAGCGTCGCCGCAGGCACCACGCCCACGGTGCTCGACGTCACCCGCGGCTTCGACCCCGCCGCGCTGCCCGCGACCGTCGCCGCCATGCCCGCCGGCCGCCGCTACACCTCGCTCGTGCCCACCCAGCTGGTCCGCGCGCTGGCCGACCCCGGCGCGACGGCGGCGCTGGCGGACCTCGACGCCGTGCTGCTGGGCGGGGCCGCCACCGCCCCGACCCTCCTCGCGGCCGCCCGGGACGCGGGGGTCACCGTGGTGCGCACCTACGGGATGAGCGAGACCTGCGGGGGGTGCGTGTACGAGGAGGTGCCGCTCGACGGCGTCCGGGTCCGGCTCGACGGCCCGGACGGCCGCAGCGGCCGCGTGCTGCTGGGCGGGCCCACGCTGGCCTCGGGCTACCGGGGGCTGCCCCGGCACCCCGCCTGGGCGGAGCCGGGCTGGTTCCGCACCGACGACCTCGGCGAGTGGGACGGCACGCGGCTGCGCGTGCTGGGCCGCGCGGACGACGCCATCACCACCGGCGGGCTGACGGTGGTGCCGCAGGTCGTCGAGGCCGCGCTGGCCGCGCACCC
Organism: Rhodococcus aerolatus; assembly: GCF_054783215.1. Taxonomy (NCBI): domain Bacteria; kingdom Bacillati; phylum Actinomycetota; class Actinomycetes; order Mycobacteriales; family Nocardiaceae; genus Rhodococcus; species Rhodococcus aerolatus. The sequence continues at coordinate 24,002 of NZ_BAAGQZ010000040.1, forward strand.
CGCGGTGGCCGAGGCCGTCGTCGTCGGCGTGCCCGACCCGGAGTGGGGCGAGGCCGTCGTCGCGGTGGTGGTGCCCGCGGCCGGTGGTGCGCCGACGCTGGCAGAGCTGCGCGAGCACGTCCGCGCCACGCTGCCGGCCTCGGCCGCCCCCCGGGCGCTGCACCTGCTCGACGCGCTGCCGCTGCGCGGCCCCGGCAAGGTCGACCGCACCGCGCTGCGCGCCCGGCTCGGCTGAGCCGGGCGCGCACCGCCGTCAGGTCACACCGCGGTCCTGCCGCCGTCGACGGGGACGACGGCCCCGTGCACGAAGCTGGCCTCGTCGGACGCCAGGAACGCGATGGCGGCCGCGATCTCGTCCGGCTCCGCCGGGCGGCCCGCGGGACCACCGGCGGCGAGCTGGTCGAGCCCCTCACCCATGCCCACCGTCCCCTCGGTGCGCGTCGGTCCCGGGCTCACCGCGTTGACGCGCACCCCGGACGGACCGAACTCCGACGCCCAGGCCTTCGTCAGCAACGCCAGCGCGGCCTTGCTCGAGCCGTACAGCGCGGCACCCGCCATGCCCAGCTCGGCCACCATGGTGGTCACGTTGACCACCGAGCCCCGTCCCCGCGCCGCCATGCCCGGCGCCAGCGCAGCCACGAGCAGGAACGGAGCGCGGACGTTCACCGCGTAGATCTCGTCCACCTGGTCCGCCGTGGTGTCGGCGGTCGCCCCGAACGGGAAGAGGCCCCCGTTGTTGACGAGGACGTCGACGTGCCCGTCGCCGAGCTCGGTGGCCCGGGTGGCGAGCCGGGTGAGCTGGTCGGGGTCGGCCAGGTCTGCGGCGACGAAGTCCGCGCGGCCCCCGGCCGCCTCGATCTCCGCCACCACCGACGTCCCCCGTGCCTCGTCGCGGCCGGAGACCACGACGTGCGCCCCGAGGGCTGCGAGGCGCAGAGCGGTGGCCCGCCCGATGCCGCTGGTCGCGCCGGTGACGAGGGCGGTGGAGCCGGTCAGGTCGTGCTGCATGTGGTGCTCCCAAGTTTGTGGAGTGAACGATCCAATCATGGGTCGGCGAAAACTGGATTGTCAACTCCAGAACGTCTAGGCTGCGGTGCGTGGCACAGGACAGCGGGGCCGGGACCAGGACCGGGCGGGCCGGCGACGAGGTCGGCCGACGGCTCACCGCCAAGGGGCGTGCGACGCGGGCCCGGGTCGTGGCGGCGGCCGCCGAGCTCGTCTTCGAGCACGGGGTGGGGCGGACGTCGGTGGAGGACGTGCAGCAGCGCGCCGGGGTGAGCGCGTCGCAGCTCTACCACTACTTCAGCGGGAAGGACGCGCTGGTCCGCGCGGTGATCGACCACCAGTCCGACGGCGTGCTCGCCGTCCAGCAGCCCCTGCTGGGCTCGCTGGACAGCTTCCCGGCGCTGGAGGCCTGGCGCGACCTGCTGGTGGACCTGCAGGAGCGCAGGCACTGCACCGGGGGCTGCCCCATCGGCTCGATCTCCGCCGAGCTCGCGGACGACGACGCCGAGGCGAGGGCCCGGGTGCAGGACGGGTTCGCCCGGTGGGAGGAGCCGCTGCGCGAGGGGCTCGGGCGCATGCGCGAGCGCGGGGTGCTGCGCGCCGACACCGACGTCGACGCGCTGGCGCTGGCGCTGCTCGTCGCCGTGCAGGGCGGCCTCGTCCTGACCCAGGCGCGCCGCGACACCACCCCGCTGCGGACCGGGATCGACACGGTCCTGGCGCAGGTGCGCAGCCACGCCACCGCGGACCGCTGACCCCACCCCGGGACCGGGACCCGTCGGGATGCCGACGGCCCCGGGCCTGGGAGACTGTGCGCGTGGCGAGCGCAGCGCAGTGGATCGAGGGTGCCCGGCCGAGGACGCTGCCCAACGCGGTCGCGCCGGTGCTCGTCGGCACCGGGCTGGCCGCCGCGCAGGACGGGGCCGTGGCCTGGAAGGCGCTGCTGGCCCTCGTCGTCGCCGTCGGGCTCATCATCGGCGTCAACTTCGCCAACGACTACTCCGACGGCATCCGCGGCACCGACGACGAGCGGGTCGGCCCGCTGCGCCTGGTCGGCTCGCGGGTGGCCACGCCCGGCGCCGTCCGCGCCGCGGCGGTCGGCTGCTTCGCCGTGGCCGGGGTGGCCGGGGTGGTCCTGGCCCTGACCAGCGCGTGGTGGCTGCTGCTCGTCGGCGCGGCCTGCATCGCCGGGGCCTGGTACTACACCGGCGGGTCGAACCCCTACGGCTACAGCGGCTTCGGCGAGGTCGCGGTGTTCGTGTTCTTCGGCCTCGTGGCCGTGCTGGGCACCCAGTACGTCCAGCGCGGGGCCGTCGACGGCTGGGGCGTGCTGGCCGCCTGCGCCGTGGGCGCGTTTTCCTCGGCCGTGCTGGTGACGAACAACCTGCGCGACATCCCGTCGGACACCGACTCGGGCAAGCGCACCCTGGCGGTGCGCCTCGGTGACGCCCGCACCCGCACCCTGCACCTGGCCCTGCTCGCCGTGCCCGTCGTCGTCACCCTGCTGCTGACGCTGCGGACCCCGTGGGCGCTGCTGGGGCTGCTGGTGGCGCCGCTGCTGCTGCGGGCGCACGCCCCCGTGCGCGGCGGCGCACACGGCCTGGCCCTGGTCCCCGCGCTCGCCGCCACGGGGCTGGCCATGCTGGCCTGGGCGGTGCTCACCACGATCGCCCTGCTGCTGGCCTGACGGGTCAGGCCGGGGGCTCGGTCCCGTCGCCGCGCAGCCGGGCGCGCAGCCGCTCCCGCTCCGCCGACCGCGCCGCGGTGAACGCCGCGATGCCCCGGTCCACCCGCGCCCGCAGCGACCGCAGCAGCAGCCGGGAGAGCGGCAGCGCCAGCACGAGCGCCAGCAGCACCGTGACCACGAGCGGGACGGTCACGCCCACGAGCACGCTGATGCCCAGCAGCACCGCGGCGACCAGGACCACGAGCAGCAGCCGGGCGACGGTGTAGAGCGCGACGTCGCGGACCAGCGTGGCGCGGGCGTCGGCGCCGGCGGACGTGCCGTGCGTGGTCTCGGCCCCGGTCTCGCTGCCGGTCTCGTCGGGGTGGGTCACGGGCGCCGAGGTTACCCGGGCTCGGGGCTCGGACCCGGCTGCGGGCGTCCCTCGAACAGCGTGGAGAGCACGACGGTCGTGCGGGTGCGGGCCACGCCGTCGACCCGGCGCAGCCGCACCAGCAGGCGCTGCAGCTCGTCGACCGTGGGCACCCGCACCAGCAGGACGAACGCCTCCTGGCCGGCGACCGTCCACAGCGACTCGACCTCGGCGTGCTCGGAGAGGTCCCGGGCGATGGCCTCGTCGTCGCCGGTGTCCGACGGCTCCACCCCGACCAGCGCGGCGACGCCGAGGCCGACGAGCCGCGGGTCCACGGTGGCCGTGTACCCGGTGACGACCCCGGCCTGCTCCAGCTTGGCGACCCGGTCGGTCAGCGCCGAGGAGGAGAGCCCCACGGTGCGGCTGAGCTCGGCGATCGACACCCGTCCGTTGCGCCGCAGCTCGGCGAGGATCCGCTGGTCGGTGCCGTCCACGGACCCCACCCTAGGAGGCCGGGCCGCGCCCCCGGCCCGCCGCGGGGCTGTCCGTTTTGCGGCTTACCTGTGCTTTACCCCGGGATCAGCGTTCGAGTACCCGGTGGGTGGGGTGTCACGATCGGGTCACGCGCCCGACCGGACCGTGCCCCACCCGGTCGTGCACGACCGGACGGCGCTCCCCGCCCGTCACCGCCGTACTCCCCCGACCCCGGAGGTCCGCATGACCGTCACCAGCCTGGCCCGTCCCGCCGGCGAGCGCCTGCTCACCCCCGGCGAGGTCGCCGCCCTGTTCCGGGTCGACCCCAAGACCGTGACGCGCTGGGCCTCCGCCGGCCGGCTGGGCTCCATCCGCACCCCGGGCGGGCACCGCCGCTTCCGCGAGGCCGAGGTGCACGCACTGCTCGCGCAACTCACCACCGAGGCCACCACCCCCGCCGCGTCGGCGAGCTGAGCCGGCGGGTGCCGCCCCACCCCGCGGGCGGGGCGGTCCCGCGCTCTCCCGGCCGGACCCCCACGACCGGCGCTATCCTCGTGGTGGAGGTGCGGCCATGATCTACCTGCTTGCCCTGATCGGACTCGTCGCGGTCACCGTCGTCATGTGGCGGGCGCTCGGCACCGACGAGCCGCCCGCCCGCGGGGGTGGCGTGCGCGGCCCCGACGACGACCCGGACTTCCTGCGCGGCATCGACACCGGCACCGCGCGGCGGCGCAGCGCGGACCCCGGGAGCCACGACGCCACCGGCCTCGACGAGCCCGAGGACGACGACCCGAAGGGCCCCACCGCCGCCGCCTGACCCTGCCGCCTGACGCCGCGGCCGGGCCCCCCGGGTCAGAGCCCGCGCTGCCGCCGGCTGGAGTAGGGGAAGTCGTCCGCCACCGTGGCGGCGAGCTCGAGGAGGGCCGTCCGCGTCGCCGGGGCCAGGCTCTCCAGCTCCACCTCGGCACCCTCCTCCAGGTGGGCGTCGAAGGGGACGGTCCGCACCGCCCGGCACCGGGCCCCGAAGTGCTCCGCCACCTTCTGCAGGTCGACCTTCCCCGAGGCCGGGCGCACCGAGTTGATGACGGCGACGGAGCGGCCGACGAGCTCGCGGTAGCCGTGCGCCTCGAGCCAGTCGATGGTGGCCGACGCGCTGCGCGCCCCGTCGATCGACCCCGAGCTGACGAGCACCAGGGCGTCGGCCTTGTCGAGCACGCCCCGCATGGCCGAGTGCATCAGGCCGGTGCCGCAGTCGGTCAGCACGATGTTGTAGAAGTGCTCCAGCAGGTCGACGGTGCGCCGGTAGTCGTCCTCGCTGAACGCCTCCGACACCGCCGGGTCCGACTCGGAGGCCAGCACCTCCAGCCGGCTGGGGCTCTGCGAGGTGTAGGCCCGCACGTCGGAGTAGCGGGTGATCCGGTGCGCGTCGCGCAGCAGGTGCCGGACGGTGGCGGTGGTCTCCAGCGGGATCTTCTGGCTCAGCGTGCCCCGGTCGGGGTTCGCGTCGACGGCGACGACCCGGTCACCGCGCAGCGACGCGAAGGTGGACCCCAGGGCGACCGTGGTCGTGGTCTTGCCGACCCCGCCCTTGAGGCTGAGCATGGCGATCCGGTAGCAGCCGTGCAGCGGCTGGTTGACCTGGTTGATGAGCGCGTCCTGGCGGACGTCCTGCTCGGACTCCCCCGGGTTGATGGTGCGCCCGGAGGCGAGGTAGACGGCCTTGCGCCAGCCGCTGCGCGGGGGCTTCTTGCCCTGCCGCAGCAGCACCGCCGAGGTGAGGTCGCGCGAGCCCGACCCCTCGTGCAGCGGACGGCCCTGCGGGTCGTAGGCGGCCGCGGGGCCGCCCGGCCCGTGCTGGGGCTGTCCCTGCCCGCCCGGCCAGCCCTGCTGCGGCGGCCCGCCGTAGGGCGCGCCGGTGTTCTGCGGCGGCGGGCCCTGCGGCGCGTACGGGTGCGGCCCCGACGGCCCCTGGTCGGGGCGGGACCCCTGGTCCGGGCGGGGGCCCTGGTCCGGGCGGGAGCCCTGGTCCGGGCGGGCGCCCTGCTCGGGCCGGCTCGACGGGGACGGTCGCGGCCCGGACTGCTCACCGCGCGGCGGGGGGCCACCGGCCGGGGGGCCGGGGCGCGACGGCGGCGGGGCCGGGGACTGCGACTGGGGCGGCGGACCGTACTGCGACGACACCGGCACCGCGCCCGCGCCCGCGCCCGGCGCGGACGGCGACGCGGGGCCGGACGAGGGCGGTGTGGCGGGACCGGCACCGGCACGCGGCTCGTCGGCCCGGGCGCCCGTCGCGCCGCCGTCGGGCTCGTCCTCGGGCAGCCCCCAGGGCCCGGAGTGGCGTGCGGTCACCGTGCTCTCCCCTCGTCGACCGTGCGTCGGTCGGGGCGAGCCTAGTGGGCGCCCCCGCGCCCGCCCGCCGAACGCGGGGACGGGCAGGGGATCAGTTCAGCCCGGCGTAGGAGTGCAGGCCGGAGACGACCATGTTGATGACGAACAGGTTGAACACGATGACGACGGCGCCCGCGATGTTCACCCACGCCGCCCCGCCGTTGCGCCAGCCCGCGGTCGCGCGGGCGTGCAGGTAGGCCGCGTAGACCACCCAGGTGACGAAGGCCGCGACCTCCTTGGGGTCCCAGCCCCAGAAGCGGCCCCAGGCGGCCTCGGCCCAGATCGCGCCGAGGATGACCCCGGCGGTGAACAGCGGGAAGCCGAAGATGGCGGTGCGGTAGGCGACGCGGTCGAGCAGGGTCGCCCCCGGCAGCCGGGCCGCGACGAGCCCCAGCCGGGACGTGGGCTCGCTGCCCTCGGGGAAGCGGGTCCGCAGCAGGAACATCGCCGACGCGACGCCGGAGACCAGCAGCACGCCGCTCGCGGTCGCGATCACTGACACGTGGATGGCCAGCCAGTAGCTGCGCAGCGCGGGGACCACGGGGGCGCTGCGCGCGTAGAGGACCGTGCCCGCCACGAACATGAGCACGACGACGGGCAGCAGCACGAACACCGTCAGCGGGCGCACCTGCCAGCGTCGCAGCACCACCAGCCAGGCCGCCACCGTCACCGCGCACACCAGCGCGGTGAACTCGTACATGTTGCCCCAGGGGACGCGGCCGGCGGACAGCCCGCGCAGCACCAGCGACGCCACCGCCAGCGCCAGGCCCACCCCGGTCAGGGCGATGCCGGTGCGGCCCAGCCGCTCGGCCAGCGGACGGCCCTGCTCGACGACGACCCGGCCGGGGCCGGCCGGGCGTGCCGGGGTGGAGCCGGGGCCCGCCGCCGCGGTGGTGCCGCGGGACGCGCCGACCAGCTCGCTCGTCCGGCCCGCCGCTGCCGTCACCCGGGTGCGCAGGCCCGCGAACTCGGCCAGCAGCAGGCCCAGGGCCAGGACGTAGACGACCAGCGCCGAGCCGAAGGCCAGGTCGCTGTAGCGCGAGAGGTCAGGGTCGATCGGCATGCGCGGCATCTCCTGCGTCGTCATCGGCGGGGCTGAGCAGTCTCGTGGTCAGGGCGTCGAACTCCTCGCCCCAGCCGGCCTGGTCGGTGCGGGCGAGCCCACCCAGCTCCACCACGGTACGACCGCTCGCACCGTCCGGCCGGGCGGGGTCCGGGGCCAGGCGCACCCACACCCGGCGCCGCTTGACCAGCAGCGAGCCGAGCAGACCGGCCGTCATCGTCACCGCGAACAGCAGGACGTAGACCTGGCCGGGGTCGTGGGAGGTCTGCAGCGACACCCACTGCTGGGCCTGGTCGAAGCGGACCTGGGTGCCGTCGTCGAGGGTGGTCGACTCCCCCGGCTTGAGGTTGACCCGCGCCTGCTTGACCAGCCGCCCGGACTCGGCCAGCGTCGGGTCGAGGGCGTAGATGTTCTGCGGGGTGCCGGTGTCCAGGCCCGTGTCGCCCCGGTAGACGTCGACCGCCACGGCCGGGTCGTTCGGCGCCGGGAAGGACGACGTCAGCAGGGTCCCGTCGAGGTTGGCGGTGGGGGCGAACAGGCCGGTGATGGCGATCTGGTTGGCCCGCCGCGCGTCCTCCGTCGGGTAGAGCCCGGCCGGCGGGTCGATCCGCAGGGTGCCGTCGGAGAGCAGCGTGGTGCCCTCCACGGGCCGGAACTGCAGCGCCTCGGTGCGGCTCTCGCCGTTGGGGAACGTGACGGTGAACTGCGGGGCGTAGCCGTGCCCGAGCAGGTAGACGCGGTCGCCCCCGATGCGCAGCGGGTCGTTGACCTTGAGGTCGTAGGGCCGCCAGGTGTCCGTGGCCAGGTCGGCGCCGTGCTGGTAGTCGATCCGGGAGAGGAACTCCGCGGCCTGCCCCGTCGGCAGGTAGTCGGCGGAGAAGTCGTCGACCCGCACGCAGAACGGCTCGAGCCCGGTGCCGTCGACCTCGAGACCCGCCCGGAAGGCGTCGTAGGCCGAGGTGGACGTGTTGCAGAAGCCCTGCCCGTCGGCGATCACCACCACCTGGCCCTCGTAGCCGAACAGCTTGCCCACGGCGATGCCGACGAGCAGACCGACCAGGGAGAAGTGGAAGACGAGGTTGCCCAGCTCGCGCAGGTAGCCGCGCTCGGCGGAGACGACGACGCTGCCGTCGGCGCCCCGGGTGGTGGCGGTGCGCCACCGCCGCAGGCCGTGCGCGACGCGGGCGGCGACCTCGTCGACGTCGGCGTCCACCGTCGTCGTGTGGTGGTGGGGCAGCCGGCCGAGGTTGCGCGGCGCGGCCACGGGCCGGGCCCGCAGCGCGCGGGCGTGCTCGACGAGCCGGGGCAGCAGGCAGCCGATGAGGGAGATGAACAGCAGCACGTAGATGGCGGCGAACCAGGGGCTGGCGAACACCTCGAACAGGCCCACGCGGGCGAAGACCGGGCCCAGCACGGTGTGCCGGGAGACGTAGTCGTCGACCTTCTGGGCGTTGAGGCTGCGCTGGGGCAGCAGCGCCCCCGGGATCGAGGCGAGCGCGAGCAGGAACAGCAGGACCAGCGCGGTGCGCATGCTCACCAGGCCGCGCCAGGCGTTGCGCACCAGCGCCAGCACCCGGCGCAGCGGCGAGGGCCGCCGCGGGGTCTGCGGCGCCCCGCCGGCGGGGCGCTCCTCGGTCATCGTCACGGGGCGCACCCGCCCGGGGTCGGCGTGGACGGCGGTGTCACGCCTCCAGGGTCCTCTCCCCCGGTGCGGTCGGCGTGTGGTGGGGCTGCGGGTCTCGTCACACCGGCAGCACCACCGAGGAGACGGGCCCGTCGCGCAGGTAGCCGACCAGCTCGCCCCACATCCCGGTCAGCAGCGCGACGCCGACCAGGACCAGCAGGACCCCGCCGACGACCTGCACGCGGCGGGAGTGGCGCCGCAGCCAGGACACGCTGCGCAGCGCCCGGGCCGAGCCGAGGGCGAGCAGCACGAAGGGCAGGCCCAGGCCGAGGCAGTAGGCGACGACGAGGACGACCCCGCGCAGCGCGGTGGTGCCCTCGGTGCCCGCGGCCACGCTCAGCACGCCGGCCAGGGTCGGGCCCAGGCACGGGGTCCAGCCGAGGCCGAACACCGCCCCCAGCAGCGGTGCACCCCACAGGGTCGGCACGCGGCGCGGCTCGGGGCGGGTGTCGCGCTGCAGCGCGGGGACGAGGCCGACGAACACCAGCCCCATCACGATGGTGACCACGCCGCCGACCCGCTGCAGCACCTCGGTGTTGAGCCGCAGCGCGGCGATGAGGCCGAACACCGACACCGTGGCCAGCGTGAACACCACGGTGAACCCGGCGACGAACAGGCCCGCCGCACCGGCCACCCGCCAGCGCCCGCGCGCCCGGGTGCGGGTGGCGGTGCCGCCCGCGGCCGGGACGACCTCGGGCGCCTCCGCGCCGACCACCCCCGCGAGGTAGGAGAGGTAGCCGGGGACGAGCGGGACCACGCACGGCGAGGCGAAGGACACCGCCCCCGCGACGAGGCACGCGCCCAGCGCCAGCAGCAGCGGCCCCGAGGCCGCCGTGGCCTGGAAGCTCTCCCCCACCCCCGCGGCGAGCACGCTCACGACGGCGCCGTGCCGGTGGGGGGCGCCGGGGACTCGGCGGCCAGCTGGTCGACGACCGGCTGCAGGTCGGAGGCGAGCAGCGAGGTGAGGAACACCGCCGCCACCCGGTGCTGGCGGTCGAGCACGATGGTCGAGGGGATGACGCTGGTCGGGTAGCTGCCGCCGAGCGCGAGCAGGCTGCGCAGCGTCGGGTCGTAGACCGAGGGGTAGGAGATGCCGCGGCTGCGGACGAAGTCCTGCGCCTTGTCCCGCTGCGGGTCCCGGACGTTGACCCCGAGGAAGGCCACGCCGCGGTCTTTGGACGCCTCGTAGACCTGCTCGAGGTCCGGCGCCTCGGCCCGGCAAGGGGCGCACCACTGGCCCCACAGGTTGATCACGACCACCTGGTCGGGGAAGTCGCTGATGGCGACCGGCTGGTCGGTGAGCAGCTCGGGACCGCCGAGGTCGCCGATGGTGCCGCGCGACGAGGGCGGGTCGTAGCGGATCGTGGTCTGCCCGCCCGGGGAGACGAAGTCGAAGGTGCCGCCCTGGGCCACGGCGTCGGAGCCGGTGGCGCAGCCCGCGGCGAGCAGCACCGTCGCGGCGAGGGCGGCGAGGAGCGCCGCGACCCTGCTCATGCGCCCGTGACGCGGGGGTCGCTGGCCCCCGCCGGCTCGGAGTAGACGACGTCGACGATGGAGGTGCCGTCGAACACCAGGCTGGTCAGCGAGGCCAGGCCGCACTGCCGGCTGCGCGGGTCGTGCCACAGCCGCTCGCCCTGCACGAAGCGGCGCAGCGTCCACACCGGCAGCTGGTGGCTGACGCACACCGCCTCGTGGCCGGCGGCGACCTCCCGGGCGGCGTGCACCGCGGCCAGCATGCGGTGCGCGATCTGGAAGTAGGGCTCGCCCCAGGACGGGGTGAACGGGTCGCGCAGCTTGGCCCAGTGCCGCGGCCGGCTCAGCGCGCCGTCGCCCACGGCCACCCGCAGCCCCTCGAAGTCGTTGCCCGCCTCGACGAGCCGGTCGTCGGTGGCGACCTCGAGGCCGTGGGAGACGGCCAGCGGTGCGGCCGTCTCCTGCGCGCGCTGCAGCGGGGAGGCGACGACGTGGGTCACGTCGTGGTCGGCGAGCTCGCCCGCCACCGCGCGCGCCTGCGCCTGGCCGGTCTCGGAGAGCCGGAAGCCGGGCAGGCGGCCGTAGAGGATCCCGTCGGGGTTGTGGACCTCGCCGTGGCGCAGCACGTGGACCACGGTCCGCGCGGCCATCAGGCGCCCGCGGGGGGCTGGGCGGCCGCGGCGGCGCGGGCGGCGTGGGGCAGCGCGTCGGCGATGACGCCGAAGGCCTCCTCGTCGAGCGCGGCGGAGACGAACCACGCCTCGAAGGCGCTCGGCGGGGCGTAGACCCCGCGGGAGAGCAGCGCGTGGAAGAAGGCGGGGAAGCGCCACGTGGCGGCGGCGCGCGCCCCGGCGTAGTCGTGCACCGGGGCGTCGGCGAAGAAGACGCTGACCATCGACCCGGCGTGCTGCACCCGGTGCTCGACGCCCTCCGCGGCCAGCGCGTCGTGCAGCAGGCCCCCGAGCCGGGCGGCGTTGCGGTCCAGCGCGGCGTAGACGTCCGCGTCGGCGGCGCGCAGCGTGGCCAGCCCGGCCGCCACCGCGACGGGGTTCCCGCTCAGCGTGCCCGCCTGGTAGACGGGCCCGGCGGGGGCCAGGTGGGCCATGACGTCGGCGCGGCCGCCGAACGCGGCGGCGGGCAGCCCGCCGGACATGACCTTGCCGAAGGTGTAGAGGTCGCCGGCGACGCCGTCGAGGCCGTACCAGCCCGCGGCCGAGACCCGGAAGCCCGTCATCACCTCGTCCATGATGAGCAGCGCCCCGTGCGCGGTGCACAGCTCGCGCAGGCCCTCGTTGAAGCCGGGCCGCGGCGGCACCGCGCCCATGTTGCCGGCGGCCGCCTCGGTGATGACGCAGGCGATCTCGGGACCGCGGGCGGCGAACACCTCCCGCAGGGCGTCGAGGTCGTTGTAGGGCACCACGACGGTGTCGGCGGCCTGCGCCCCGGTCACCCCGGGGCTGGTGGGCAGGCCGAGGGTGGCCACGCCCGAGCCGGCCTGGGCGAGCAGCGCGTCGACGTGGCCGTGGTAGCAGCCGGCGAACTTGACCACCACGCTGCGCCCGGTGAACCCGCGGGCCAGCCGGATCGCGCTCATGCAGGCCTCGGTGCCGGAGTTGACCAGCCGCACCTCGGCCACGGGGTCGACCCGGCCGATGATCTCCTCGGCCAGCGCGACCTCGCCCTCGGTGGGGGTGCCGAAGCTGAGCCCGTGGGTGGCCGCGGAGCGCACCGCGTCGACCACGGCGGGGTGGGCGTGGCCCAGGATCATGGGGCCCCAGGAGCTGATGAGGTCGACGTAGCGCTGCCCGTCGGCGTCGGTCATCCAGGGGCCGGTGGCGGAGACCATGAACCGCGGCGTGCCGCCGACCGCGGAGAACGCGCGGACGGGTGAGTTGACGCCGCCGGGTATCACCCGGCGGGCACGCTCGAAGAGGGCGGCGGACGCCGGCGCCAGGGCCTCGTCGTCGCCGGGCCGGACGGTGGGGGAGGTGCTCACGCCTCCCAGTGTCCCAGTTCCGCGGAGTGCGGCCGGGCGGAGGGCCGCGGCCGGGCTGAGACACCCGCCACGGCCCCGGCGACGACCCGGAGCAGCAGCAGGGCGGCCGCTCCCCCGGCCACCAGGGCGAGCAGCACCCAGGGCCCGGAGTAGAACGTGCCCGCGACGGGGGTCGGGCCCGCCGCGGTCGGGAAGTCGCTGGTGCGCACCCCGCGCAGCCAGGCCAGCACCGCGACCACGCCCAGGACCACCGCGGCCGCGAGCTCCAGGACCGCCCGCACGCGGCTCACGCGGGCACCAGCTCGCGCAGCGCCGCGCGCAGGCCGGCGTCGTCGCGCGCCCACGCCTGCACCACCCGGCCGTCGGTGAGGTCGAGCCCGACCCCGGTGCGCCCGCGCGGCACGGTGGGCCCGCCGAGCGCGGGGGCGCACTCCCAGGGCTGGAAGGGGTCGTCGAACGCGGTGCGGGCGGACGGGCCGTGCACCCGGGCGATCTCGGCGACGGCCAGCTCGGCCCGGCCCTGCCGCAGCACCCGGTCGGTCAGGGCCACCCCGGTGTGGGTGCGGGCCGCCGAGACCTGCAGGGCGGTCAGCCCGCCGAGGAGCACGGCCACGGCGAGCCACAGCCACGGGTGCGGGGTGGCGCCGGTGGCCGGCTCGAGGACGAGGCCGACGAGGGCGAAGGCGGGGCCCCAGGCCACCGAGCGCCAGCGCGCCCCCGGCTCGGACCACCGCAGCGCGGTCCCGGCCATCGACCCGCTCACGCGGCGCTCCCCCCGGCGGCGGGGCGGGAGCGGGGGCCGTCACCGTGGAACCACGACGACACCGACGGCCGGGTGACGGCGACGACGCAGCCGAGCAGCACCAGGGCCAGCGGGAGCACGAGGATGCCGACGAGGCCGAGCACGGTCTGCGCCACGGCGACGAAGGTGAACACCAGGGAGAGGGCGACCTGGGCGCGGCGCGCCCGCGGGTCGCCGTCGCGGACCCGGGAGCCGAGGAACCCGACGGCCAGGCCGACCAGGGCGGCGATGACCCCGAACGTGCCCAGGCCACGGCGGACCGCCGTCACCTGGTCGCCGGTGAGGCCGCGCCCAGCCAGGGACGCGGGGTCCAGCGACAGCGCCCCGGTGACCAGGTACATCCCGATGAGGACCAGCCCCACCCCCACCACCACCCACGCCCAGAAGGCGACGGCGACCGCGCGGGGGCGCGGCGCACCGTCCTGGGGGGCGGGGCGTGCGTCGGGGCTCACCGCTCCATGGTGGCCCACCCGGGGGCGGCGGGGCACCTCGCCCCGACCGCCCGCCGGCCGCGTCCTAGAACTTGGGCCACACCGTGCGGACGAGCTCGCGGCTGCGCGGGTCGGCGAGCACGCCGGCCACGGGCAGCACGCACACGGCCAGGACGCCGGCGAACGCGGCCAGGTTCACCGGCGCGCCCACGACGGTGCGGGGCGTCGTGTGGTGCGACGGCTTGACGTTGTGCCGGATCTCGGCCGACGGGGACATCTTCTGGGTGGTCGACGACATCGGTTCCTCCGGGGTGCTGGCCGCGCCGGCTGTGGCGGGTGTCTCACGCTAGCGCGGGGCCGCCACCGCTGCGCGCGGTGCTGCCGGCTCTACCGCAGCCGCTGCGCGACGGTGCTACCTCAGCCGCTGCGCGACGGTGCTACCTCAGCCGCTGCGCGACGGTGCTACCTCAGCCGCTGCGCGACGGTGGTGGCCCAGTAGGTGAGCACCACGTCGGCCCCGGCGCGCCGGATGCCGGTCAGCGTCTCCAGCACGGTGCGGTCGAGGTCGATCCAGCCCCGCTCGGCGGCGGCGCAGATCATCGCGTACTCCCCCGAAACCTGGTAGGCCGCGACCGGGACGGGCGAGCTGTCGGCCGTCTCGCGGAGCACGTCGAGGTAGGCCATCGCGGGCTTGACCATGACCAGGTCGGCACCCTCGGCGACGTCGAGGGCGACCTCGCGGCGGGACTCGCGGCGGTTGGCCGGGTCCTGCTGGTAGGTCTTGCGGTCCCCGCGCAGGGTGGACCCGACGGCCTCGCGGAACGGGCCGTAGAACGCCGAGGCGTACTTGGCCGCGTAGGCCAGCACGATGGTCTCCGCGTGCCCGGCGGCGTCGAGGCCGGTGCGGATCGCCCCCACCTGGCCGTCCATCATCCCGCTGGGGCCGACGACGTGGGCGCCGGCCTCGGCCTGGGCCACGGCCATGTCGACGTAGCGCACCAGGGTGGCGTCGTTGTCCACCGATCCGTCGTCGGCCAGCACCCCGCAGTGGCCGTGGTCGGTGAACTCGTCGAGGCACGTGTCGGCCATGACGACGCTGTCGTCGCCCACCTCGGCGCGCACCGCGCGCAGCGCCCGGTTCAGCACCCCGTCCGGGTCGGTCGCCCCGGTGCCGGTGGCGTCGTGGACCTCGGGCACGCCGAACAGCATGATGCCGCCGACCCCCGCCGCCACCGACTCCGCGGCGGCCCGGCGCAGCGAGTCCTCGGTGTGCTGGACGACGCCGGGCAGCGAGCTGATCGGGCGCGGCTCGGCCAGGCCCTCGGCCACGAACACGGGCAGCACCAGGTGGCGCGGCTCGAGGCTGGTCTCGGCCACCAGCCGCCGGACCGCGGGGCTCTGGCGCAGCCGGCGCGGCCGGTCGGCGGGGAACATCAGGCGCGCGCCACGGGGCGGCGGACCTTCTTGCGCGGCGGGGGCAGCGCACCCTCGGCGCGGAGCCGCGACGCGTGCTCGGCGAGCGCCTCGACCAGCGCGGGCACGTCGGCGCTCTCCGGCTGCACGTCGATGCGCAGGCCGAACTCCAGCGCCGTCTCGGCCGTCTTGGGCCCGATGCAGGCCACGATGGTGCGCGCGTGCGGCTTGCCGGCGATGCCGACGAGGTTGCGCACCGTGGAGGACGAGGTGAACAGCACCGCGTCGAACCCGCCGGTCTTGATCATCTCGCGGGTCTCCGCGGCCGGCGGGGCCGCGCGCACGGTGCGGTAGGCGGTGACGTCGTCGATCTCCCAGCCGCGCTCGCGCAGGCCCTCGGCCAGGGTCTCGGTGGCGATGTCGGCCCGGGGCAGCAGGACGCGGTCGACGGGGTCGAACACGTCGTCGTGGGGCGGGAAGTCGGCCAGCAGGCCCAGGCTCGACTGCTCGCCGGAGGGCACCAGCTCGGGGGTGATGCCGAAGCTGCGGACCTTGGCCGCGGTGGCCTCGCCCACGCAGGCGATCTTCACCCCGGAGAAGGCGCGGGCGTCGAGGCCGAACTCGGCGAACTTCTCCCACACGGCGCGCACCGCGTTGGTGGAGGTGAACACCACCCACTGGTAGCGGCCGTCGACGAGGCCCTTCACGGCCCGCTCCATCTGGGCGGGGCTGCGCGGCGGCTCGACGGCGATGGTGGGCACCTCGACGGGCACCGCGCCGTGCCCGCGCAGCTGCTCGCTGGTGGCGCCGGCCTGGTCCTTGGTGCGCGGCACCAGCACGCGCCAGCCGTAGAGGGCGCGGTTCTCCCACCACGACAGCCGCGCCCGCTGGGTGACGACCTTGCCGACGGTGACCACCAGGGGGCCGGCGAGCTCGGTCGCCGCGTCGGCGGCGGTGCCCAGGGTGGCGTCGACGGTGCGCTGCGAGCAGGTGGTGCCCGCGCCGGTGACCGCGACGGGCGTCGAGGCGGACAGGCCGTGCTCGACGAGCGCGGCGGCGGCCGCGGCGAGGTGGGCGGGCGTGGCGTGCAGCACGAGCGGCCCGGGGGCGGCGGCCAGCGCGGCCCAGTCGACCTCGCCGCGCACGTCGACCTCGGTGTGCCGCGAGCCGACGGCGATGCCGGCGTAGCTGGGCACGGCGGTGGCGGCGGAGAGGCCCGGCACCACCTCGAAGACCACCGAGGTCCGCGCCACGGCGAGGGTCTCGGCCACGACGGCGTCCGCGGTCAGCGGGTCGCCCGCGACGAGGCGGACCACGTCGTGGCCCTGCTTGGCCTGCGCCACGAGCGACTTGGCCACCTCGGCGGGCTCGCCGACGGCGGGCACCACCTCGACGGCCGCAGCGGCCTCGGGGGCCGAGCGGGGGTCGGTGGCCCGCGGCGCGGACGCCTCACCGGTGGCGGTGCCGACGAGGTCGAGCACCTCGGAGGCGACGTCGGGGTCGGTCACCACGTGGGTGGCCGCGGCGAGCAGCGCCCGGGCGCGCACGGTCAGCAGGCTCGGGTCACCGGGCCCGGACCCGACGAACAGGACGCGGCCGGGGGTCGTCTTGCGGGCTCGGCTCATGGCTTGGTCTCCAGTGACTCAGCAGTGCGGGTGTGCGGCTCCGGTCCGTCGTGGTGCGCGGTGTCCGGTGGGGCGGTGGGACTGGTCTCGGTGCGGGTCTCGGGCGCGGCGGGTGCGGCCATCAGCTGCGCCGCCCCCTGGTCGAGCAGGTCCGCGGCGACGGCCCGGCCCAGGACGGCGGCGTCGGCCAGCGGCCCGACGGCCGAGGCGCGGACGACGTCCGACCCGTCGAGCGCCGCGGCGCAGCCCCGCAGCGAGAGCTCCTCGACGACCGCACCGTCGTCGTCGAGCGACTCCACCACCTCGGCCAGCGCGCCGACCGGTGCGGTGCACCCGGCCTCCAGCGTCGCGAGCAGGGCGCGCTCCGCGTCCACGGTCGCACGGCTCGGGGCGTCGTCCAAACCGCTCAGCGCAGCCCGGACGGCGTCGTCGTCGGCCCGGCACTCCACGGCCAGCGCCCCCTGCGCGGGGGCGGGCAGCACCTGCACCGGCTCCAGCGACTCGGTCACCACGTCGAGCCGGCCCAGGCGGGCCAGTCCGGCGCGGGCGAGGACGACGGCGTCGAGCCCGCCGGGGTGCACAGCGGCCAGCCGGGTGTCGATGTTGCCGCGCAGCGGGACCAGCTCCAGGCCCAGCCCGAGGGCGAGGATCTGGGCGACCCGGCGCGGGGCCGAGGTGCCCACCCGCGAGCCGGGCGGCAGCTCGCCGAGCACCAGGCCGTCGCGGGCCACCAGCGCGTCGCGGGTGTCCTGGCGCTGCGGCACCGCGGCGATGACGAGCCGGGGGTCCGGGGCGGTGGGCAGGTCCTTGTAGGAGTGCACCGCGGCGTCGACGTGGCCCGCGGCCAGGGCGTCGCGCAGCGCGGTGGTGAACACGCCCACCCCGATCTCGGCCACCGGGCGCGACGACTCGTCGCCGGCCGTGCGCACCACGACCAGCTCGGCCGGGGTGCCCGCGGCGATGAGCGCGTCGCGCACCGTGCCCGCCTGGGTCAGCGCGAGCGCGCTGCCGCGGGTGCCGATGCGCAGCACCGGTGCGTCGGCGCCGGGGCCGGCGCTGGTCACGGGGCCGGTCACGACGGTCCCCCGGTGCCCGGGTCCGGCACGGTCTCGGTGGGCGCGGCGACGGCGTGGGCCGCTCCCGGGCCGAGCTGGAACAGCTCGCGCAGCGCCTCGGCGTAGGAGTCCCCGCCCGGCGCGGCGGCGAGCTGCTTGACCCGGACCGTGGGGGCGTGCAGCAGCTTGTCGACGACGCGACGCACGGTGCGGGCGACCTCGTCGCGCTCCTCGCCGTCGAGGTCGGGCAGCCGCGAGTCCAGCCGCAGCAGCTCGGTGTCGACGACCTCGGCGGCGCGCTGGCGCAGGGCGGTCACCGTGGGGGTCACCTCGGCGGAGCGCTGCGCGGCCAGGTACCCGGCCAGCTCGCCGGCCACGATGTCGCGGGCCGCGGCGGTGTCCGCGGCCGCGGCGGTCGTGGCGGGGTCGCGCTGCAGCGAGGCGAGGTCGACGAGCACCACGCCCGGCAGGGCGGCCACGGCGGGCTCGACGTCGCGCGGCAGGCCGAGGTCGCAGAGCACCAGCGGGCCGCGGGACGGGTCCCGGCGGGCCAGCGCGGTGTGCGCGTCGGCGATGGTGAGCACGGAGCCGACCGCGCCGGTGCAGCTGACGAGGACGTCGACGTCGGCCAGCACGTCGGCGAGGTCGGCGAGGCCGTGCGCAGTGGCGGCGACCCCGCCCTGCGCGGCCGTCTCGGCCAGCCGGGCCGCGCGCTGCGGGGTGCGGTTGAGCACCGCGATCCCGGCGACGCCCGCGCGCTGCAGGTGGGCGACGGCGAGGCCGCCCATGGCCCCGGCGCCGAGGACGGCGGCGCGGCGCCCGGCCAGGCCGCCCAGCGCGGCGGCGGCGCGGTCGAGCCCGACCGAGACCACCGACGCCCCGGCGCGGTCGATGCCGGTCTCGCTGTGCACCCGCTTGCCCACCCGGAGCGCGGTCTGGGCCAGCTCGTGGGTGGTGCGCCCCGCCGCGGAGGCCGCGTCCGAGGCCGCGTAGGCGGTGCGGATCTGGCCGAGCACCTGCTGCTCGCCGACGACCATCGAGTCGAGCCCCGAGGCGACGCTGAACAGGTGCTCCACCGCGGCCTCGGCGTAGCGCACGTAGAGGTGCGGGGTGAGGTCGGTGACGCCGGTGCCGGCGTGGCGGGCGACGACCTCGCCCACCTCGGCGAGGCCGGCGTGGAACGCGTCGACGACCGCGTAGACCTCGACCCGGTTGCAGGTGGCCACGAGCATCGCCTCGGACACGCTGGGCGAGCGCAGCAGCGCGTCGAGCAGCTTGGGCCGGTCGGCCTCGCCGACGGCGACCTTCTCGAGCAGGGACACGGGGGCGCTGCGGTGCGACATCCCCACGAGCAGCACGCTCACGGCACGATCACCGGTCCGTTCCTCCTGGTGGTGGACCGCGCGGGGCGCGGTCCCGCGGGCCGGGCGCCGGCGGCGCGCGGGCTGGGGTGGGCGGGCGGCGGTGCCGGGGCGGGCCCGGCCTCGCGGCGGGCGACGTGGAACGACAGGACCTGCAGCTCGGCGGCCAGGTCGACCCGGCGCACCTCGACCGCGTCGGGCACCGCGAGCGGCACCGGGGCGAAGGTGAGGATGCAGCGCACGCCGGCGGCGACGAGCCGGTCGCACGCGTCCTGCGCGGACTCGGCCGGGGTGGCCACCACCCCGATGTCCACCCCCAGCTCGTGGCACACCGGGGCGAGCTCGTCGACGTGGTGCACGGTGGTCCCGCCGACCAACGCTCCCACCCGGGCCGGGTCGGCGTCGAACAGCGCGGCGACGGGGAAGCCCCGCTCGCCGAAGCCGTCGTAGCCGGCCAGCGCTGCCCCCAGGTTGCCGACCCCGACCACGGCGACCTGCCGGCGGCGGGTGGCGCCGAGGGTGTGCTCGAGGCGCGTCCGCAGCCGGTCGACGTCGTAGCCGACCCCGCGGGTGCCGGTCGAGCCGAGGAACGAGAGGTCCTTGCGCAGCTTCGCCGAGCCGACGCCCGCGAGCGCGGCCAGCTGCTCGCTGGACACCGTGGCCACGTCGTCGGCGGAGAGCTGCCCCAGCACCCGCAGGTAGACGGCGAAGCGGCTCACGGTGGCCTCGGGGACGGTGCGGGGCGCCGCACCGGCGGCCCGGGACGGCCCGGGGGTCGCCGCGGGCGCCGTCGCCCGGTCCTGCTGGCTCACCCGTGTGCTCTCCTCGCGGACTCGGCTCTCGCGTCCCGGCCTCGGTGCCGGGGGCGACCTCCTGCGCCCGGTCCGGCCGGGCGCGTCGTGACCTCCACGGTAACTGCTTGTGAACAGGCGCACAAAGTCGCGCGGAGTGGCCTGCACCGCACGTGACCTGCGTCGCAGCCGGGCCACCACCACCTCACGGCGACGTCACGGCCACCTCACGACGGGCGCAGCGCCCCGGCACGAGGTGCCGGGGCGCTGCGGGTCGAGCCGTGGAGCAGGAGCCGTGGGTCAGGCCGGGGGCATGAGCACGGAGCCGATGACGAACACGGTGGCGTTCGCGGTCGGGATGTTGCCGCAGCCGACGGCGTTGCCGTTGACCAGCGGGGCGTCGGCGGTGCCGGTGACGGTGACGTTCTGGCCCTCGACGGAGGTGACCGAGCCGGCCTTGACCAGACCGGCGGCGTCGTAGCGCTCCGGGATGACGTGGTAGGTCAGGACCTTGGTCAGCTGGGCCTTGTCGGCCAGCAGGGCGTCGAGCTGCGCGGAGGGCACCGCGGCGAAGGCGTCGTCGCTGGGGGCGAAGACGGTGTAGGCGGCGTCGGCCTTGTTCAGGGTGTCGACGAGGCCGGCCTCGGTGACGGCCTTGGTCAGCGTGGTCAGCAGCGGGTTGGTGGACGCCGCGGTGCCGACGGGCTGCTCGACCATCGCACCGGCCGAGCCCGGCCCGGAGGCGGGGACGCCGGCGCAGGCGGGGCCGAAGATGTCGTTCACGGTGGTGACGCCGCTGGTGGCCGAGGAGCTGGGGGCCGAGGAGCTGCTGGACGGGGCCGACGCGGAGGACGACGAGCCGCCCGACGCCGCGGTGGTCGTGGTGCCGCCGGTGGAGGCGGTCTCGCCGCTGCTGCAGGCGGCGATGGTGAAGGTCAGGGCGGCGAGCGCGCCGACCGCCGAGAGGCGCTGGGTCTTCTTCACGTCGGAGTACCTCCTGATCGTGCGGCACCGGTCTCTCCGGGCCGCGCTGTTCGTTCTTCCCGTCTTCGGACGTGACCCCCGGAGGGGTTCACCCGTCTTCATCACGGTTCTGCATCGGGCGCCCAGTTGCTGACGTAGCGCAACGGTCCGCCCACTGCGCCCGAACCCTAAGGGGCACA
Organism: Rhodococcus aerolatus; assembly: GCF_054783215.1. NCBI lineage: Bacteria > Bacillati > Actinomycetota > Actinomycetes > Mycobacteriales > Nocardiaceae > Rhodococcus > Rhodococcus aerolatus. The sequence goes on from NZ_BAAGQZ010000040.1 coordinate 44,762, forward strand.
ACCACCCGCCGCAGCGCGGGCGCTGCGGCAAACCCCGCGACGGCCGTGCACTGTGGACCGCAGGCGGACCACCGGTCACTGTGGACGGCAGCGTGCCCGGCCCGGGGACCGGGCCGGGCAGGTCGTCGAGGGCGGGGTCAGCTGACGCTGAAGCTCACCGACGGCCACCCCGTGGCGCCGTCGGGCAGCGGGGGCACGCGGTCCTGCGTCTGGGTCTGGCCCTGCTTGTTGGTCGCGCGCACCTCGGCGAGGTGCACACCGGTCTCGGTCACGTCGAGGTCGGCGCGCCACATCCGCCAGGTGTCGTCGGAGACGTCGGCCCCGAGCCGGGCCTCCTGCCACTCGCCGCTGTCGACCCGGACCTCGACCTTGCTGATGCCGACCGTCTGGTCCCACGCCGCCCCGGTCACGGTGACCGTGCCGCCCGGCACGCGCTGGAAGGCGGTGGGCGCGAAGATGGCCGACCCGGTCTTGACCGGGGCCTTCTCGGCGTAGCCGCGGGGCACCCAGTAGGCCTGCTTGGCGGCGAAGGTCGTGATCTCGATGTCGACGATCCACTTGGTGGCGTTGGCGTAGCCGTAGATGCCGGGGACGATCTGGCGCACGGGGAACCCGTGCTCGGCCGGCAGCGGCTCGCCGTTCATGTTGACCGCGAGCATCGCGCCGCGGCCCTCCTCCATGACGTCGGCCAGCGGGGTGCCTGCGGAGTAGCCGTCGATGCTGGTCGAGAGCACCTGGTCGGCCCCGTCCTGCACCCCGGCCTCGGCGAGCAGGTCGCGCAGCGACACCCCCACCCAGTCCGCGGTGCTGACCAGGCCCCCGCCGACCTCGTTGGACACGCAGGTGAAGGTGACGCGGCGCTCGAGCAGCGGACGGGAGACCAGCTCGTCGAAGTTGACGGTGATCTCCTTGTCGACCATCCCGTGGATCTTCAGCGACCAGTCCGAGGCGGTGATCGCGGGGACCGACAGCGCCGTGTCGACCCGGTAGAACTCGGCGTTCGGGGTGAGGAACGGCTTGCCGCCGCTCTCGGTGAAGTCGGCCCCGGCGGGCAGCGCGGGCAGCGGGTCGGCCGCCGCGATCGTGCCCACCGTGGCACGGGACTTCGAGACGCCGGAGTCGCCGCGGACGAGCTGGCCGGCGTACCCGGCCGCCCCCGCCCCGACGGCCACGGCGGCCGACGTGCCGAGGAACCCGCGGCGCGACAGGCCGTGCGAGGTGGCCGGCCGGCGCGCCGGACCCTCCGTGTCGTCGGTCGGCTGCGCGGCCCGGGTGCGCGCCCGGGCCGGGGCCACCCGGAGCAGGCCGACCAGCACGGCGACCCCCACCACGAGGGCGACCACCGCGGACACGGCGCCGACCGGTGCGGTGTCGGGGCGGTTGAGCACGGCGAGCAGGCCGACGACCCCGACCAGCGCGACGAGCACCACGCCGATCACCAGCCGCAGCCGCGCCAGCAGGCCGATGATGACGCCGACGATCGCCAGCACCACCGCCATGCCCAGCAGCAGGGCCAGCTTGTCGTTGCTGCCGAACTGGCTGATCGCGAAGTCCTTGACCGCCACCGGGGTGCGGTCGATGGCGCTGTTGCCGACGGCGAGGAAGGGCGAGGACGGCGGGTCGACGAACGCGGCGACGAGGTGGGAGACCCCGAGCGCGGCCGCGACGGCCAGGAGTCCCGCCAGTGCTGCCGCGGTCCTGGACGCCGTGGGGTGCTCTCGAGTGCTCATGCGCGTGCTTCGGCGCTCGGGCGCACCGTGGTTCACCTCGACCACGTATCGTGACGCCACCGTGACCCCGGTGACGGCCCGGGTCAGGCCGGCGGCAGCCCGAGGTCGGCGCGCAGCCGGGGCACGTCCACGTCCCAGTAGCCGTGCTCGTCCCCGTCGAGCAGCACCACGGGCAGCCGGTCGCCGAACTCCGCGCGCAGGCCCGGCTCGCCCCGCGCGGCGGCGTCGTCGACGTCGACCACCGCGACCGGCAGGCCCGCCTCGTCCGCGACGGCGGTGAGGTCGCGCAGCGCGGCGTCGCAGGCCACGCAGCCGGCGCGGGTCAGCAGGGTCAGCGCTCGCCCGGGGGTGGTCACGGGCTCGATGGTGGCACGGGGCCGGTCCAAGATCGTCTTGGTTACCGGCCAGTAGGTGTGGCTATGATCTGCGACACCTCCGCGGTGCCCGGCAACCGGGCCGCACCGGCGGGGGGTGGACGAGGGGGTCCCGTGGTGTCGTCGTCGCTGGTCGACCCCACCGTCGCGGCCGGGGTGGACGGCGCGGTCGGCACCGAGGCCGACACCGCGGTCGACGTCGCTGTCGGCACCGAGGCCGACGCCCGGGCGGCGGCGGACGCCGCGCGCTCGGCCGAGTCCTGGGCCCTGGTGCGGGCGGCGCAGCAGGGTGACACCGCCGCGTTCGGCCGGCTCTACGACCGCTACGTCGACGTCGTGCACCGCTACGTGCTGTTCCGCGTGCACGACCGTCCGCTCGCCGAGGACATCACCTCGGAGACCTTCGTCCGCGCGCTGCGCCGGCTGCACACCGTCTCCTACCAGGGCCGCGACGTCGGGGCCTGGTTCGTCACCATCGCGCGCAACCTCGTGCTCGACCACGTGAAGTCGAGCCGGGTCCGCCTCGAGGTGACGAGCGGCGAGATGCTCGACCCGGGCTCGGCCGAGGGTCCGGAGGCGGAGGTCGTCCGCGCCGCGGTGGCCCGCGCCGTGCTGGCGTGCGTCGACCAGCTCGGCCCCGACCAGCGCGAGTGCGTGGTGCTGCGCTTCGTGCAGGGGCTCTCGCTGGCCGAGACGGCGGTGGTCATGGACCGGCGCGAGGGCGCGGTCAAGGCCCTGCAGCACCGGGCCGTGCGGCGGCTCGCCGCGCTGCTCCCGCCCGACCTGCGCTGACCCTGCGTAACGCCGACCGCGGCGGGTCGTTGTCCCTGGTGCACCGTGGTCGCGCGGTGCGTCGACGGGGAGGGCCGGGGCGTGGAGCAGGCGGGCGGGGCGATAGGGCTGCCCGACGCCGCACCCACCCGGGTCGACGCCGCGCTGCGCGGGGCGGCCACGGTCGCGCGGGACGAGGCCGAGCTGCTGGCGCCCGCCCTGGCCGGCGCTCTGGCGCAGGCCGGACCGCTGCTCGACCCCACCGAGCCCTCCCGCCGGCGGATGCGCTCGCGCGCCCTGGCCGGGGCCGTG
>NZ_BAAGQZ010000041.1:0-27575 GCF_054783215.1 Rhodococcus aerolatus
GCCGAGCGCGGCCGCGGCGTCCGCGCCGGGGGCGGGCACCCCGGCGGCGGCGTGCCCCGCCCGGGCCAGCGAGCGGGCGTAGCCGTCGGCCGCGCGGACCACCCGCAGCCACAGCCGGGTGGTGGTGCGCACCCGCTGCAGCACGCCGTGGGCCAGCGGCTCGGCGGCGGCGTCCAGCTCGACCAGCGCGTCGTCGAGGTCGCGCGAGGCCGTCACCAGGTCCACCTCGGCCCCGCCGGAGCGGACGGCGGCGACGCTGTCGCGCACCAGGCCGTCCAGGGAGTCCAGGCAGGCCCGCAGCTTCTCGTCCACCGTCGAGCGGGTGCCCGTGGGCAGGACCAGGAACGCCGCGGCGATGCCCACAGCCGCCCCGGCCGCGGTCTCGTAGATCCGCAGCTCGAGCACCTGCACGCTGAACGTCCCCAGCAGCCCGTAGAGCATGGCGAGCAGCACGGTGATGAAGAAGACCATCAGCGCGCTGGACACCCGGACCAGGTAGAACGCGGCGAACACGCACACCACGACGAGGCCCAGCTGCAGCGGGGCGTTGCGGCCCACCACCGCGGCGAGGAGCACCCCGGCGACCACCCCGCCGAGGGTGCCCAGCACGCGCTGCCAGGCCCGGGACAGGATCTGGCCCCGGCTGGTCGTCCCGTTGAACACGACGAACGCGGCCAGCACCGCCCAGTACCAGCGGTTGGGCGAGATCAACTCGCCCACCCCCGTCGCCAGCGCGGTCGCCACCGCCACCTGCACGGCCGCCCGGGTCGCCGGGTGCAGCCCGGGTGCGGGCGCGTCGTCCTCGGCCGGGGCCGGCTCGTCGTGGTCGGCCGCGGCGGCGACCTCCTCGGTCACCCAGTGGATGGCGGTGTGCGCGCGGGCCGCGCGGGCGGCGGAGAACACGGCCCGGCCGGCGGGGGTGGCCACGTCGACGTCGTGGGAGGCGCTGGCCACCGCCGCCAGCAGCACCCCCAGCTCGGCCTCGTCGGGCTCGTCGCGCAGCACCGCGTCGAGCAGGGCCAGCACCGTGTCGAGCGCCGGCGGCCAGGGTGCGTCGGCGGGCAGCGCGGTCAGGGCGTCGACGAGCTGCTCGGTGGCGAGCTGGCCGTCGAGCACCCGCAGCGAGAGCTCCCGGCCGTCCACCGACAGGTGCCGTGCCGCGTCGTGCCGGTCGAGCCAGTCCTCGATCATCAGCGCGGTCTCGGCGAGGCGGTGCAGCTGGCGGCGCAGCGCGGCGTCGTCGGGCTGGGCGTGGGCGGGGCCGCGCCGGCGCCGCTGCGCCTCGGTCACCGCCACGCCGACCGCGCTGGCGCACACCGCGCGCAGCGCCCGGGTGAGCCGGCGCAGCTCGCGGCGGGGCCGCTCGGGCAGCAGCACCACCCGCACCACCAGGGCCACGGCCACCCCGACGAGCACGCTCGCGGCCAGCGCCGGCAGCTGCGCGGTGGTGGCGCGCAGGAACAGCACGAAGAAGTAGGCGGTGAACGCGACCTGGCCCAGGGCGTTGCCCCGCGGGCCGTAGCGGCGCACCCAGGTGGCGGCGAAGAGGACCGCGACGAACCCGGCGTCGGCCACCACGCCGTAGGGGTGCAGCACGGCCGCCAGCCCCGCCGAGGCGACCGCGGGCAGCGGGGCCAGCGCGGTGGTGACCACCCGCGCGCGGTGGGTGCGGTCCTGCACGGCCACCGCGGTGAACATGGCGACGACGGTGCCCAGCAGGGCGACGGTGAGCGGCTGACCGACGGCCCGGGTCAGCCCCAGCAGCACGGCCAGGGCCAGCACCAGGGTCAGCGTCGTGGTGCCGGCGCTGACCAGGCGCACCTGGCCGGGGTCGGCCGCGGCGAGCGACCGCAGCGCCCGGCGCGGCAGGCTCGGGCGCGGGGGCACGGGTCGATCGTGCCTCAGCTGAACACCACCGTCTTGCCGCCGTGGACGAGAACCCGGTCCTCGAGGTGCCAGCGCAGCCCGCGGGAGAGCACGAGCTTCTCGATGTCGCGGCCCTGCCGGACCATGTCGGCCGGGGAGTCGCCGTGGTCGACGCGGATGACGTCCTGCTCGACGATGGGCCCGGCGTCGAGCTCGGCGGTGACGTAGTGGCAGGTGGCGCCGATGAGCTTGACCCCGCGGGCGAACGCCTGGTGGTAGGGCCGCGCCCCGGCGAAGCTGGGCAGGAAGCTGTGGTGGATGTTCAGCGCCCGCCCCGCCCAGTGCGCGCAGAGCTCGGGGGGCAGCACCTGCATGAAGCGGGCCAGGACCACCGCGTGCGGGTCGTGCGCGTCGACCAGGGTGCGCACCTCCTCGAACGCGGGGCCCCGCTGCGCCGGGTCCCGCGGGAACGGCACGTGGTGGAACGGCACGCCGTGCGCGGCGGCGACCGCGCCCAGGTCGGGGTGGTTGCCGATGACGGCGGCGACGTCGGCGGGCAGCTCCCCGGCGGCGGTGCGGCCGAGCAGGTCGTGCAGGCAGTGCGCCTCCCGGCTGACCAGCAGCACCACCCGCTTGCGCTCGGCGGTGTCGGTCAGCGTCCACTCCGCCTCGGGCCCGATGGCGGCGGCGACGGCCGCGACGCCGTCGCGGAGCTCCTCGAGGCCCACGCGCACCGAGTCGGCGCGCACCACCTGCCGGGTGAAGAACCAGCCCGAGTCGGCGTCGGCGTGGTACGCGGCCTCGGTGATCCAGCCGCCGACCTCGGCGAGGTGGCCGGCGATCGCGGCCACCACCCCGGTGCGGTCGGGGCAGCCGAGGCTGAGCACGTAGCGGCGGTCGGGGTCCACGCGACCATCATCGCGCCCGGGGACGACGGCCCCGACCACCGGGGAGCGCGCCGGAGGGGGTCAGGGGACGGTGACGACGACCTTGCCGCGCACGTGGCCGCCCTCGACGGCGCGGTGCGCGTCCGCCGCGCGCTCCAGCGGGAACGTCTGCGCCACCTCGACGCGCAGCGCGCCGGAGTCGGCCAGCGCGGTCAGGGCGTCGAGATCCGCGGTGGACGGCCGGACGAACACGTAGTGCCCGCCGTGCTCGGTCACCGAGGCGTCGGCGATCGACGCGATGCGGGTGCGGTCGCGCAGCAGCGACGTCGCCGCGGCCAGGTCGTCCCCGCCGAAGAGGTCGAACGCCGCGTCGAGGCCGTCCGGGGCCAGCTCCCGGAGCCGGTCGGCCAGGCCGTCGCCGTAGGTGGTGGGCTCGGCGCCCAGCGAGCGCAGGTAGTCGTGGTTGCCCTCGCTGGCGGTGCCGAGGACGCGGGCCCCGCGGGCGACGGCGACCTGCACCGCGAACGAGCCGACCCCGCCGGACGCACCGGAGACCAGGACCACGTCGCCCTCGGCGACCGCCAGGGCGTGCACCAGGGCCTGGTAGGCGGTGAGCCCGGCCAGCGGCACGGCGGCGGCCTCGACGAACGAGAGCGATGCGGGCTTGCGGGCCAGGGTGCGGACGGGGGCCGCAACGAGCTCGGCCAGGGTGCCGCCGTGCACCACGTCGGCGCGGACGTAGCCGTACACCTCGTCACCGACCGCGAACTCGGTGATGGCGGGGCCGACGGCCTCGACGACCCCGGCGACGTCCCAGCCGGGGACCACCGGGAACCACGCGTCGATGGCCCCGGCCAGGTAGCCCTCCCGCACCTTGTGGTCGACGGGGTTCACCGAGCTGGCGCGGACCCGCACCAGGACGCTGTCGGGGCCGACGGTGGGGTCGTCGGTCTCGCCGTGGGTGAGGACCTCGGGTCCGCCGAACTCGGTGTAGGTGATGGCACGCATGCCCGGGGCAACCGGGCGCGGCGGTGCGGTGTTCCCCCGGGCCGGGCCGCTGAGCCGTCGGGGCGCCGGTAGCGTCACGGCATGGCCGACGACGCGCAGAGGACCACCGGCACCACCGGGACGCACGACATGTCCGGGGACGAGTTCGACCGCGACACCGACTACATCGACGACCGCATCACCACCGACTCCGAGCGGTGGCCCGTCGAGGCCGGCCGCTACCGGCTCGTCGCCGCGCGGGCCTGCCCGTGGGCGAACCGGGCCATCATCGTCCGCCGCCTGCTGGGCCTGGAGGACGCGATCTCGATGGGGATCTGCGGGCCCACCCACGACGAGCGCAGCTGGACGTTCGACCTCGACCCGGGGGGCCGCGACCCCGTGCTCGGCTACGAGCGGCTGCAGGAGGCGTTCCTCGCCCGCTACCCCGACTACCCGCGGGGCATCACCGTGCCCGCGATCGTCGACGTGCCGTCCGGCCAGGTCGTCACCAACGACTTCCCGCAGATCACCCTGGACCTCTCCACCCAGTGGACGGCGTTCCACCGCGACGGCGCCCCCGAGCTGTACCCGGAGCCGCTGCGCGACGAGATCGACGAGGTCGCCGAGCTGGTGCTGCGCGACGTGAACAACGGCGTCTACAAGGCGGGCTTCGCGGGCAGCCAGGCCGCCTACGAGCGGGCGTACGACGCGCTGTTCGCCCGGCTGGACTGGCTCGAGGAGCGGCTCACCGACCAGCGGTACCTGGTCGGCGACACCATCACCGAGGCCGACGTGCGGCTGTTCACCACCCTGGCCCGGTTCGACGCCGTCTACCACGGCCACTTCAAGTGCAACCGGCACAAGCTCAGCGAGCTCGACGTGCTGTGGGCGTACGCCCGGGACCTGTTCCAGACCCCCGGCTTCGGCGACACCACCGACTTCGTGCAGATCAAGCAGCACTACTACGTCGTCCACACCGACATCAACCCCACGCAGGTGGTGCCGAAGGGGCCGGACCTGGCGGGCTGGCTGACCCCGCACGGCCGGGAGGCGTTGGGCGGGCGTCCCTTCGGCGACGGCACCCCGCCGGGCCCGGTCGCCGCGGGCGAGCGCGTCGACCCCGCCCACACGCCGCTGCGCTGATCCCCGTCAAGCCCGGGGGGCGACGGCGGCCCAGGCCACGGTGACCACGTTGTCGCGCACCGGACGTCGGGCCGGCGCCACCGGCCAGCCCCACCCCCGGAGGAGGTCGTGCGCCGCCCGCCACCGCCGGCGCGGGCCGTAGGCGGCGTGCGGCGCCACCACGTCCCAGGCCCGGTCGAGGTCGGCCAGCAGCGCGTGCACGCCCTCGCCGGGGACGTTGCGGTGGATCAGCGCCTTGGGCAGCCGCGCTGCGAGCTCGCCCGGCCGGGCCACGTCGGCGGGGTCCCAGGCCAGGGTGAGCGAGCGGGGTCCCGCAGCGTCGAGCAGCACCCAGGCGCAGCGCCGGCCCCGCTCGTCGCACGTGCCCTCCACCACGAGACCGCCCGGGGCCAGCGCGCCCCGCAGCCGGGCCCACGCCGGGGCCACCGCGTCCTCCGGGTACTGCCGCAGCACGTTGAACGCCCGCACCAGCGACGGCGCGAGGCCGGCCAGCTCGAAGCCGCCCAGCGCGAACTCCACCCCGGGCGCACCGCCGGCCAGCATCCTCGCCGTCGCCACCCGCGCCGGGTCGATCTCCAGGCCGACGACGCGGACGTCGGGTGCGACCGCGCGCAGCCGCCCGGCCAGCTCGAGGGTGGTCTGCGGCCCGGCGCCGAACCCGAGGTCGACCACCAGCGGGGCGGGCCCGGCCAGGGCGCGCGCGACCTCGGGGGAGTGGACCAGCCACCGGTCGCTGCGCCGCAGCCGGTTGTGGCCCGTCGTGCCGCGGGTGACGGCGCCGACGGGTCGGGGTGCGCTCAGCGGTCGCGGACCCAGTCGGTGGTGAAGCGCTGCTCGACCTCGAGCAGCTGGGTGATGTTGTCGCAGATGGCCTGCTCGATCTTGCCGCCGACCAGCGGCACCGGGACCTCGGCCTGGCCGGTGGTGCGCACCGTGGCCGAGGCGTCGTCGCCGGTCAGCTCCACGCTCGCGGTGATCTTCGCCGGGGTGCCCGCCACCGCGCCCGACGTGCGGGCGCTGGCCCGGCCGCCGGACAGCGCCGACCAGTGCTCCTCCCGGGAGATGGTGAGGTCCCCCGAGGAGATCTTCTGCACCACCTTCGGCAGGTGCTGCGCGGCGATGCGCTGGGTCAGGGCCACGTCCACGCCGGTGTCGGACGCCTCGACCGAGCGCAGCTCGGCGCCCGGGCCGCCCACCTGGTCCACCCGGGCCTGCCAGTAGGCCCGGTCGCCGTACGCGGCGAGCAGCGCGGCCGGGGAGCAGGGGTAGGTCGCGGTGTGCTCGAAGCGGCGAGACATGGCGGGCACGCTACCGTCCGGTCCCGTGGTGACACCGGTCGTGGCCCAGGCCCTGGCGGCGGACGGGCTGCACGTCAGCCGCGACGTGCCGCTGGCCGGGCTCACCACGCTGCGGGTCGGCGGGCCGGCTGCCGCGCTCGTCACCTGCCCGGACACGGCGTCGCTGGTCACCGCCGTCCGCACGCTCGACGCGGCGGGGGAGCCGCTACTCGTCCTCGGCGGCGGGTCGAACCTGCTCGTCGGCGACGACCCGGTGGCTGCCACCGTCGTCCACGTCCGCAGCGACGGCCTGCGGCTGGCCGACGACGGGCTCGTGGAGGCGGACGCCGGGGTCGGCTGGGACCACCTCGTGCGCGCCTGCGTCGAGGCCGGGCTCGGGGGCCTGGAGTGCCTGGCCGGCATCCCCGGCAGCACCGGGGCGACGCCCGTGCAGAACGTGGGCGCCTACGGGGTCGAGGTCGCCGACGTCCTCGACGGGGTCGAGCTGCTCGAGCGGGCCACGGGGGAGCGCCGCTGGGTCCCGGCCGCCGAGCTGGGGCTGGGCTACCGGACCAGCGTGCTCAAGCACACCGACCGCGCGGTGGTGCTCACCGTGCGGTTCCGGCTGCGGACCGACGGCGCCAGCGCCCCGCTGCGCTACGGGGAGCTCTCCCGGGTGCTCGGCGCCGCCCCCGAGCAGCGCCTGCCGGCGGCCGACGTCCGCGACGCGGTGCTCGCGCTGCGCCGCGGCAAGGGGATGGTGCTCGACGCCCCCGACCACGACACGTGGAGCGCCGGGTCGTTCTTCACCAACCCGGTGGTCACCGACGCGGTGGCCGACGACGTCCGCGCCCGCGCTGTGGCCCGCCTCGGCCCGGACGTGGTGCTGCCCAGCTGGCCGGCGCCCGACGGGGTGAAGCTCTCCGCGGGCTGGCTCATCGAGCGGGCGGGGTTCGCCCGCGGCCACGCCGGGCCCGACTCGTCGGCGGGGCTGTCGACCAAGCACACGCTGGCGCTGACCAACCGGGGCGGCGCGGACGCGGCCGCCGTCCTCGCGCTGGCCCGGGAGGTCCGCGACGGCGTGCACGCGGTGTTCGGGGTGGTCCTCGAGCCCGAGCCGGTGCTGGTGGGCTGCCGGGTCTGAGCGGTTCGTGCGGTGCCCGGGGGGCTCTCGGTAACCTCGACGCAGTGAGTCAGCCGTCCCGAGTGTCCCGACGCACCCTCCTCGCCGCCGCGGCCGCCGCCCCGCTGGCCGCGGCGCTGGCCGCCTGCGGGTCCCGGACGTCGCCCGCCGCGTCGGCCGCCTCGGGTGACGGCGGTGCGGCTGCGGCCACCAGCTCGCGCAGCGCCGCCCTCGCCGCGTCGGTCACCTACCAGCCCGCCGCCGGGACCACCGGCGCCTCGCCCACCGCGCCGGTCTCGGTCACCGCCGCCGGGGCCACGCTGCAGGGCGTGGCCCTCACCGGCGACGACGGCGTCGTGGTGACCGGGGCGCTGTCCGCCGACGGCAGCACCTGGACCGCGGGGGAGCCCCTGGGCTACGGGAAGACCTACACCTGGTCCGGCACCGCGGGCGGTCCCGAGGGCACCAGCGTGCCGCTGGCCGGCACCGTGGCCACCGTGGCCCCGGGCAGCCGGGTGAGCGCGCGGGTCAACATCGGTGACGGGCAGGCCGTCGGGGTGGCGGCCCCGATCATGGTCACCTTCGACGGGCCGGTCACCGACAAGGCCGCCGCGCAGCAGGCCATGACGGTGACCACGACCCCGGCCACCGAGGGCGCCTGGGCGTGGCTCCCGGACGGCCCGGACAGCTCGCGCGCCCACTGGCGGCCGCGGGCCTACTGGGCCGCGGGTACCGCGGTGTCGATGGACGCCAAGGTCTACGGCGTCGACCTGGGTGGGGGTGCCTGGGGCAGCGCGGACCTGTCGACGTCGTTCACCGTCGACCGGCTGCAGGTGGTCAAGGCCGACGTGCCGAGCCACCGCATGGTGGTGGTCCGCGACGGGCAGACGGTGCTCGACGTGCCGTGCAGCTACGGCGAGGCGAACGAGGCGCGCAACACCACCCGCAACGGGATCCACGTGGTGACGGAGAAGTACGAGGACTTCCTCATGTCCAACCCGCCGTACTACGAGAACGTGCGGGAGCGCTGGGCCACCCGGATCAGCAACAACGGGGAGTTCATCCACGCCAACCCGCTCACCACCGGGGTGCAGGGCGCGTCCAACGTCACCAACGGCTGCATCAACCTGTCCACGCAGGACGCGCAGACCTACTTCGGGATGGCCGTCTACGGCGACCCGGTCGAGGTGACCGGCTCGCCCATCGAGCTCTCCGCGGCCGACGGGGACATCTACGACTGGTCGGTCGACTGGCCCACCTGGCTGTCGATGTCGGCGCTCTGACGCGACCCGGCTCGCGGGGCGGAAGGCCCGCCAGTCGCCCCGTCGGCGCGCGGTCGGGGGCGGCAAGCGTGCTGAAAGCCCCCGACTACTCGCGGTGGGCGCGCATCGCGCCGGCCTGGGCGCGGGGCTTGACCACGACCTGGTCGAGGTTCACGTGCGCCGGCCGGGTCGCGGCGAACCCGATCACCTCCGCGACGTCGCGCGCGGTCAGCGGCGTCAGGCCCTCGTAGACCTTCGCGGCGCGCTCGTCGGCGTCGGGCAGGCCCTCGAAGCGGACGGCGGAGAACTCCGTCTCCACCATGCCGGGGGCGACCTCGGTGAAACGCACCGGCTTGCCCAGCAGCTCGCCGCGCAGGGTGCGGTGCAGCACCGCCTGCGCGTGCTTGGCCGAGGTGTAGCCGGAGCCGTTGTCGTAGGGCTCGAGCGCGGCGATGGAGGTGACGGTGACGACGAGGCCGTCCCCGGAGTCCACCAGCGCCGGCAGCAGCGCCTTGGTCACCCGCAGCGTGCCCAGCACGTTCGTCTCCCACATCCAGCGCCAGTCGTCGAGGTCGGCCTCGGCCACCGGGGCCAGGCCCTTCGCGCCGCCCGCGTTGTTGACCAGCACCCGGACCGGGCCGTGCTCGGCGGTCACGGTGTCGCAGAACGCGGCCACGGACGCCTCGTCGGTGACGTCGAGCGCCAGCCCGGTGCCGCCCACCGCCTCGGCCACGGCCTGCACCCGCTCGAGGCGCCGCGCCCCGCACACCACGTGGTAGCCGGCCTCGGCCAGCACGTGCGCGGTGGCCTCCCCGATGCCGGAGCTGGCCCCGGTGACGACGGCGGTCCCGCGCTCGCTGCTGGCCATGGGTGGTCCGTCCTTCCGCTGGGGGTGTGGGGGGCACGACGTGCCGCGGCCACGCTAGCCCTGCCCGGCCGCGCCCCTAGGGTCGCGGGATGACCGACCACCTGCGCTGGGCCTCGACCACCACGGCCACCGGCGAGGTGCTCAGCTGGGGCAGCGCGGGCGAGCCGGGCGACCCGCCGCTGGTGCTGCTGCACGGCTGGGCGCAGTCGGCCACCTGCTGGGGCCCCGACCTCGTCGCCGGGCTCGCCGCGCACCACCACGTCCTGGCCCCCGACCTGCGCGGGCACGGCCGCAGCTCCGACCCCGGCACCGGCTACGACGACCCGGCCGCGTGGGCGGCCGACCTCGACGCCGTGCTCGCCGCGGCCGGGGCGACCGGCCCCCCGGTGCTGCTGGGCTGGTCCTACGGCGGTGTCGTGGCCACCGACTGGGTCCGCGCCGGGGGTCGGCCCGCCGCCCTGGTCCTCGTCGGGGCCGTCACCGGGCTCGGCCGCGGGCGTCTCGGCGGGCGGGTCGGCCCCGCCATGCGCGCCGCGGTGCCGGCCGCGCTCGCCGCCGACCCGGACGTGGCCGTGCCCGCGCTGCGCGCCTTCGTCGCCGGCCTCGGCCCGGTGGGGGACGCCGAGCAGGCCCTGCTCGGGGCCGCGCTGGCCGTGCCCCCGTCGGTCCGCGGGGCCCTGTTCGCCCGGGAGTGCGACGCCGACGACGTCCTCGCCGCGCTCGACGTGCCGTCGCTGGTGCTCCACGCCGCGGACGACGCGGTGGTCGACGTCCGCGCCGGGCGCCACGCCGCCGACCTGCTGCCCGGCGTGCGCACCAGCTGGTGGGACGCCGGCGGGCACGTGCCGTTCCTGGCCGACCCCGGGCGCGTCGTGGCCGAGGTGCGGGCCCTGGGAACCACCGGGTGAGCGGGCCCCGGGTGCGGGGAGCACTATGTCTCCCGTGACCGTGCGCACCGCCGCCGCGCCCGCGCGGCCACGTCGGGTGGCCGTCCTGTCGGTCCACACCTCGCCCCTGGCCCAGCCCGGCACGGGCGACGCGGGCGGCATGAACGTCTACGTGCTGCAGACCGCGCTGCGGCTGGCCGAGCGCGGCGTCGAGGTCGAGATCTTCACCCGCGCCACCAGCTCGCGCGACGAGCCCGTGGTGGCCGCCGCCCCCGGCGTCACCGTCCGCCACGTCCTCGCCGGGCCGTTCGAGGGCCTCGACAAGACCGACCTGCCCGCGCAGCTGTGCGCGTTCACCGCCGGCGTGCTGCGCACCGAGGCGGTGCAGGACCCCGGCTACTACGACCTGGTGCACTCCCACTACTGGCTCTCCGGGCAGGTGGGCTGGTTGGCCCGTGACCGCTGGGGCGTGCCGCTGGTGCACACCGCCCACACCCTGGCCGGGGTGAAGAACGCCGCCCTGGCCGAGGGCGACACCGCCGAGCCCCGGATGCGCGTCATCGGCGAGCAGCAGGTGGTCGACGAGGCCGACCGGCTGGTGGCCAACACCACGGCCGAGGCGGCGCAGCTCGTCGCCCTGCACGGCGCCGACCCGGCCCGCACCGACGTCATCGCCCCCGGCGCCGACCTCGACCGGTACCGCCCCGGTGACCGGGCCGCCGCCCGCGCGCACCTGGGCCTGGACCCGGCCGCGGTCGTGCTCACCTTCGTCGGGCGCATCCAGCCGCTCAAGGCCCCCGACGTGCTGCTGCGCGCGGCCGCCGAGCTGCGGGCCCGCACCCCGGACCTGCCGCTGGTCGTCCTCGTCGTCGGCGGCCCGTCGGGCAGCGGGCTGGAGCGCCCGGAGTCGCTCGTGGCCCTGGCCGCCGAGCTGGGGATCAGCGACGTGGTGCGCTTCCTGCCACCCCGCCCCGCCGACGAGCTGGCCGAGGTCTACCGCGCGTCCGACCTCGTCGCCGTGCCCAGCCACTCCGAGTCCTTCGGCCTGGTCGCCCTCGAGGCGCAGGCCTGCGGCACCCCGGTGGTCGCGGCCGACGTCGGCGGGCTCGGGGTCGCCGTCCGCGCCGGGGTCACGGGCCTGCTCGTGCCCACCCACCGCACCAACGACTGGGCCGACGCGCTGGGCTCGCTCGTCGCCGACCCGGGCCGCCGCGCCGCGATGGCCGCGGCCGCCCCCGCCCACGCCGCCGGGTTCTCCTGGGAGCGCACCGCCGACGGCCTGCTCACCAGCTACTCGCGCGCGCTGCTGGGCTCCGGGGCGCGGCCCACCCCCGCGCGCACCCCGGTGCCCGCCGCCTGGCAGCGCGGGCTGCGCTCGCGGCGGCGCACCACCCGGGGGGTGCGGGCGTGAGCGAGGCGTCCCCGCAGCTCACCGCGACCATCGAGGCGGCCCTCGACGAGCGCGAGCTGGAGTTCGCCCGGCCGCGGCCCGAGGTCTTCGTCGTCACCCTGCCCGGCGAGGCCAAGCTGACGACGACCGCCATCCTCACCGTCGGCGCGCACGGCCTGCGGGTGGAGGCGTTCGTGTGCCGCCAGCCCGACGAGAACCACGCCGGGGTGTACGCGTTCCTGCTGCGCCGCAACCGCCGGCTGTTCGGCGTCAGCTACACCATCGACCGAACCGGCGACATCTACCTCGTCGGGCGCCTCGCCGCGGAATCGGTGACCGACGCCGAGCTCGACCGGGTGCTGGGCCAGACCCTCGAGGCGGCCGACGGCGACTTCAACACCCTGCTCGAGCTGGGCTTCGCCTCCTCCATCCGGCGGGAGTGGGCGTGGCGGACCTCCCGCGGCGAGTCGACGCGCAACCTCGCGGCGTTCACCCACCTCGTGGGCGAGGACGAAGCGGACACGTAGGCTCGCCCCCGAGCCCAGACGTGGTCCAGGTCACCCCGCAGTCCAGGGTCCTGGGCCACGTCCGTGTCACCGCCGCCGCGTCCGCTCGCGCCCCGAAGGAGAGCCCATGAGCTTCACCAGCCCCTACCCCGACGTCGAGATCCCCGAGGTCAGCGTCTTCAGCTACCTCTTCGACGACCTCGGCGACGACGCCGACCGGGTCGCCCTGGTCGACGGCCCCTCCGGCGCCGAGACCACGTTCGCCGAGCTCAAGGGTCAGGTCGAGGCGCTCGCCGGGGGTCTGGCCGCCCGCGGGTTCGCCCAGGGCGACGTCGCCGGGCTGCTGTGCCCCAACGTGCCCGCCTTCGTCACCGTGTTCCAGGGCATCCTGCGCGCCGGCGGCGTGGCCACCACGATCAACTCCCTCTACACGGCCAAGGAGATCGGCAACCAGCTCGAGGACTCCAAGGCCAGCTGGCTGTTCACCATCTCCCCGATGCTGGAGCAGGCCGACGCGGCCGCCGAGGCCAACGGCATCCCGCGCGAGCAGGTCGTCGTCATGGACGGCGCGGAGGGCCGCACCTCGCTGCGCGACCTGCTGACCTCCGGCGCCCCGGCCCCGGACGTCGACGTCAAGCCCACCGACCTCGCCGTGCTGCCCTACTCCTCGGGCACGACCGGCCGGGCCAAGGGCGTCATGCTCACCCACCGCAACCTGGTGGCGAACGTGGCCCAGACCTTCCCCGTCATCCAGGTCGACCACACCGACAAGCTGCTCGCGGTGCTGCCGTTCTTCCACATCTACGGCATGACCGTGCTCATGAACTCGGGCATCAAGCGGCGCGCGCAGGTCGTCACCATGCCGCGATTCGACCTCGAGCAGTTCCTCAAGATCAACTCCGAGCAGGGCATCACCTACGTCTACATCGCCCCGCCGGTGGCGGTGGCGCTGGCCAAGCACCCCATGGTCGAGAACTACGACCTGTCCTCGGTCAAGTGCGTGTTCTCCGGGGCGGCCCCGCTCGACGGCAAGCTCGGTGCCCGCGTGGCCGAGCGGCTGGGCTGCACGGTGCGCCAGGGCTACGGCATGTCCGAGATGAGCCCGGTCAGCCACTGCATCCCCGGCGACCGCGACGACATCTCGCTGGACACCGTGGGGCTGACCATCCCCAACATGGAGTGCAAGATCGTCGACCCGGAGACGGGCGAGGAGGTCGAGGTGCCGGCGGAGGGCGCGTCGGCCCCCGGCGAGCTGTGGTGCAAGGGCCCCAACATCATGCAGGGGTACCTGGAGAACCCCGAGGCCACGGCCGCGACCCTGGACGACGACGGCTACCTGCACACCGGCGACGTCGCCACCGTGACGGCCGAGGGCGTCGTGCAGATCGTCGACCGGGTCAAGGAGCTCATCAAGTACAAGGGCTACCAGGTGCCGCCGGCCGAGCTCGAGGCGCTGCTGCTCAGCCACGACTCCATCGCCGACGCCGCCGTGATCGGGGTCAACGACGACGAGGGCGAGGAGGTCCCCAAGGCCTTCGTCGTGCTGCAGCCGGGCGCGGACATGGACGCCGACGCGGTCATGGCCTTCGTGGCCGAGAACGTCGCGCCGCACAAGAAGGTGCGCCAGGTCGAGTTCATCGAGCAGATCCCGAAGTCCGCCAGCGGCAAGATCCTCCGCAAGGACCTCCGCACGTAGGGCCTACGGCCTTGTGTGTGATTACTGCACCCAGGGCGCGAGGTTGCGTTCACAGGGGGGCGCGGGGTGTTCGACCGCGCCCCCCGGCGTGCGCGAGGATGAGGCCATGACGCGCGCAACGCTGGTCCTGCTCCGCCACGGCGAGAGCGAGTGGAACGCCTCCGGCCAGTTCACCGGGTGGGTGGACGTCCCGCTCACGGACAAGGGCCGCGGCGAGGCCACCCGCGGCGGCGAGCTCCTCGTCGAGCAGGGCGTCCTGCCCGACGTGCTGCACACCTCCCTGCTGCGCCGCGCCATCACCACCGCGCACCTGGCCCTCGACGCCGCCGACCGGCACTGGATCCCCGTGCACCGCGACTGGCGGCTCAACGAGCGGCACTACGGCGCGCTGCAGGGCCTGAACAAGGAGGCGACGAAGGAGAAGTACGGCGAGGAGCAGTTCATGGCCTGGCGCCGCAGCTACGACACCCCGCCGCCGGAGATCGAGCGCGGCAGCGAGCACAGCCAGGACGCCGACCCCCGCTACGCGCACCTGACCGACGGCCCCGACGGCGGACCGCTCACCGAGTGCCTGGCCGACGTCGTCGCCCGCATGCTCCCGTACTGGGAGGCCGCGATCGTGCCGGACCTGGCCAGCGGCGCCACCGTCCTCGTCGCCGCGCACGGCAACTCCCTGCGGGCGCTGGTCAAGCACCTCGACGCCATCTCCGACGACGACATCGCCGGGCTCAACATCCCCACCGGCATCCCGCTGCGCTACGACCTCGAGGTCGACGGCGGCACCGTCACCGTGCTCAACCCCGGTGGGGAGTACCTCGACCCGGAGGCCGCTGAGGCCGGTGCGGCGGCCGTGGCCAACCAGGGCAGCTCGGGGCACTGACCCCCCGGTCGGCGGTCGGGGGCGAACAGCAGGTGAACCCCGGCCGAACCCGTCCGGAACGGGCCCCGGCCGCCCGGGGCGGCCCCCACCGCAGCGTCGGGCCGGCCCCGGGCACCGTCGTACGATCCGCCTCGTGAACGCCGCCGGGACGCTGCTCGTCGCGGCGGCGGCCCTGCTGGTCGGCCTCACCGCCGGCGTGCTGCTGGCGCGCCGCGCCGCCCGAGCGGCGGCCGCGCACCCCGTCGTCACCGTCGGCGAGGTGCTCGACCGCATCGTCCGCACCACCCAGAACGGCATCGCCGTGGTCGACCGGTTCGGCGACGTCGTGCTGGTCAACCCGCGCGCCGAGGAGCTCGGCATCACCCACGACCGGCGGATGGCCGACCCGGCCTGGGACGCCGTCGAGCGGGTGTTCGGCCTGGGCACCGTCACCGAGGTCGAGCTGCACCCCGGTGACACCCGCTCCGGCCGGGCACCGACCGCCGTCCTCGCCACCGCCCGCCCGCTCGGCGACGCGGACGGCCGCTTCGTCGTCGTCGAGGCCCGCGACGAGTCCGCCCAGGTGCGCCTCGAGGCGACCCGGCGCGACTTCGTGGCCAACGTCAGCCACGAGCTCAAGACCCCGGTCGGGGCGATGGCGCTACTGGCGGAGGCCCTGCTGGAGTCGGTCGACGACCAGGCCGAGGTCCGCCGCTTCGCCGGCCAGTTGCAGCACGAGGCGACCCGGCTCGGCGCGCTGGTGACCGAGCTCATCGCGCTGTCGCGGCTGCAGGGCGCGGAGCGGCTGCCCGAGCTGGAGGTGGTCGACGTCGACGACGTCGTCGCCGAGGCCCTGGTGCGCGCCCGCCTCAGCGCCGAGACCGCGGGCACGACCGTCACCGCCGACGCGCCCAGCGGCCTGGAGGTGCTCGGCGACCGGGCGCTGCTGGTGACGGCGCTGTCGAACCTGGTCGAGAACGCCATCGCCTACTCCCCGCCCGGCAGCCCCGTCTCCATCAGCCGGGTCCGGCGCGACGACGACGTCGAGGTCAGCGTGACCGACCGCGGCATCGGCATCGCCCCGGAGCACCAGGAGCGGGTGTTCGAGCGCTTCTTCCGCGTCGACGCCGGGCGGTCCCGCGCCACCGGCGGCACCGGGCTGGGGCTGGCCATCGTCAAGCACGTCGCCGCCAACCACGACGGGGCGGTGCGGCTGTGGAGCAGGCCGGGCACCGGCTCCACCTTCACCCTGCGGGTCCCCGTGCACGTCGAGGAGACCGCGCCCGAGGACGAGCTCGAGCCCGCCCACACCCGAGGAGGACACCGGTGACCCGTGTGCTGATCGTCGAGGACGAGGAGTCGCTGGCCGACCCGCTCGCCTTCCTGCTGCGCAAGGAGGGGTTCGAGGCCACCGTCACCGTCGACGGGCCCAGCGCGCTGGCGGAGTTCGACGCCGGCGGGGCGGACATCGTGCTGCTCGACCTCATGCTGCCGGGGATGAGCGGCACCGACGTGTGCCGGGCGCTGCGGGCCCGCTCCGGGGTGCCGGTGATCATGGTGACGGCCCGTGACAGCGAGATCGACAAGGTCGTCGGGCTCGAGCTCGGGGCGGACGACTACGTCACCAAGCCGTACTCGGCGCGCGAGCTCATCGCGCGCATCCGGGCCGTGCTGCGCCGCGGGGCCGAGGCCGACGACGAGTCGCTGGGGATGTCGGTGCTCGAGGCCGGGCCGGTGCGGATGGACGTCGAGCGGCACACGGTCGCGGTGGACGGGCGGGCCGTGGCACTGCCGCTCAAGGAGTTCGACCTGCTGGAGTACCTGCTGCGCAACTCCGGGCGGGTGCTCACCCGGGGCCAGCTCATCGACCGGGTGTGGGGCGCGGACTACGTGGGCGACACCAAGACCCTCGACGTGCACGTCAAGCGGCTGCGCGCCAAGGTCGAGCCCGACCCGGCGCACCCCCGCCACCTGCTCACCGTGCGCGGCCTGGGCTACAAGCTCGACCCCTAGCCCTGCCGCCCGTTGCCTCCCGCTGTACCCACCTTCCGCCGAGCGCCGGTGTGTTGCGGTGCCAGCGGGGTCAGGGGCGAAACACACCGGCGCTCGGCGGGGCTCAGCCGCGCGTGGCCAGCAGCGCACGCACCTGGTGGACGGTCCGCTCCGGCCGGTCCCGCACGTCGGCGCGGGTGAGCGCCAGGCACCGCCAGCCCTCGCCGAGCAGCTCAGCCGCCCGGCGCCGGTCGTTCTCCAGGGAGCGGCGGTCGCGGTGGAACTCGAGACCGTCGTACTCGACGGCGACGCGGTGGTCCGGCCAGGCCAGGTCGAGCCGTGCGACCAGGCGGCCGTCGGCGGTGCGGACCTCGTGCTGCAGCGTGGGCCTCGGCAGGCCGCCGTCGTGCAGCAGCAGCCGGGTCTCGGACTCCATCGGTGACTCGCTGAGCCCGTCCGCGAGGCCGACCAGGCCGCGCACCGCGCTCACACCGCGGTGGCCCCGGCGGCGGTCGACGGCGTCGAGCAGATGGTCGTGGCTGCACGTCCCGCTGCGCAGCGCTGCGTCGAGGGTCGCGAGGGCGCGGGGTCGACGTCGGGCCCGGCTCGTGTCGACCGCCGCCCACGCCGGGGCGACGACGGGACGCTCACCCACCTCGACGACCGGTCCGACGTCACCGCGGTGCACGCGCACCCCCGGCCGGTCGGCGAGGGCCCGGGGCACGGGGACGGCCACGTGGACCCGCGCGTCCGCGTCGACGGCGAAGCCGTACAGCTCGGCCGCGGACACGCCGCAGGCGGTGACCTGCTCACCCAGCGCGAGGTCCAGCCCGCGCAGGCGGGTCCGCAGGCCGGGGGCGGGGCCGTCGTCGGAGTAGACGCCCCGCCACACGCGCACGAGGCTGCCCCGTTCGACCATCGACCTCAGCTCGTGCGCGCTGTGCCAGCGCAGCACGTCGTCGCGGGTGACGACGCTGGACAGGACGAGCTGCTCGGCCAGGCAGGGGTGCACCCGGCCACGATCGGACTGCGCAGCCGCCGGCAGCGCGGTCCGGCGGAACCTGTGGACAGGCCGTCGCCGCCGTCCCCAGCCGGGCGTCCGGGCCTTGACAGGTCCTTCTCCCTGTCGAGCGCCGGTGTGTGGCGGCGCAAAGCCCCTCCTGGGCGCAACACACCGGCGCTCGCCGGGGCCCGGCGACCGGAGGAGCGGAGCCCGAGGCCCCAGGGGTCAGGGGCGGGCGGCCTCGGTGGCGGGGTGCACGGCGACGAGGCCCAGCCCCGCCCGACGCGTGCAGAGCCTGGCCAGCTCCGCGTACGCGGGCGCGCCGATCAGCTCGGTCAGCTCTGGGCCGTAGGACTGCCACACCTGCTCGCGGCCCACGTGCGCGTCGGGCGAGGAGGTGCACCACCAGTGCAGGTCCGCGCCACCCTCGCCCCAGCCGCGACGGTCGTACTCACCGATCGTGGTCTGCAGCACGCGCGTGCCGTCGGGACGGTCCACCCAGTCCTGGGTGCGGCGCACGGGCAGCTGCCAGCACACGTCGGGCTTGGTCTCCAGCGGGTGCCGGCCGGTGCGCAGCGCGAGCCGGTGCAGCGCGCACCCGGAGCCGCCCTCGAACCCCGGCCGGTTGTGGAAGATGCACGCCCCGTCGACGCGGCGGGTGCGCAGCGCGGTCTCCCCGTCGAGCTCGTCGGACTCCGTCCACCCCTTCTTGGAGTGGCCCTTGCGGTGGAACTGCCAGTCCTCGGGGGTGAGCTGCTCGACGAACCCGGCCACCCGCTCCCGGTCGTCGTCGTCGGAGAAGAACGCCCCGTGCGAGCAGCAGCCGTCGTCCGGGCGCCCGGCCACCGTGCCCCGGCAGGCGGGGGAGCCGAACACGCACGTCCAGCTCGACAGCAGCCAGGTCAGGTCGGCGAGGACCACGTGCTCGTCGTCCGCGGGGTCGACCAGCTGCACCCACTCCCGGGTGAAGTCCAGCCCCACCTCGGCGCTCCCGCCCGCCGGACCCCGTGCCTCGCCCACTGCCGCTCCTCGCGCTCGACCACCGCCACCGCCGCGGGGGACCCTGCCCGCCCGCCGGGGCCCGGGCAAGCCGGTCCGGGCCACCGGGGGCGAGCGGCTACGGTGGCGTCGTGCGCCTCGGGGTCCTGGACGTCGGGTCCAACACCGTCCACCTGCTGGTGGTCGACGCCCACCGCGGCGGCCACCCCACCCCCATGAGCTCGACGAAGTCGACGCTGCGCCTGGCCGAGCAGCTCGACGGCCGCGGCCGGCTCACCCGCACCGGCGCCGACCGGCTGCTGCGCGCGGTGCACGAGGCGGCCGACGTGGCCGACGACGCCGGCTGCCGCGAGGTGCTGGCGTTCGCGACGTCGGCCGTGCGGGACGCCACCAACTCCGCCGAGGTGCTCGACCGGGTGCAGCGCCAGACCGGGGTGGCGCTGCGGGTGCTCAGCGGCGAGGACGAGTCCCGGCTGACGTTCCTGGCCGTGCGCCGCTGGTACGGCTGGAGCGCGGGCCCGATCCTGGCCATGGACATCGGCGGCGGCTCCCTCGAGCTGGCCACCGGCCTCGACGAGGCGCCCGACGTCGCGCTCTCGCTCCCGCTGGGGGCCGGACGGCTGAGCCGCGAGTGGCTCGGCGGCGACGTCGACACCCCGCCGGACCCGGCCGCGGTCGCCCGGCTGCGCGACCACCTCGACACCACCCTGGCCCCGGCCGCGGACCGGCTGCGCCGCGAGCACGACGGCGGCCGGGTGGTCGCCACGTCGAAGACGTTCCGCTCGCTGGCCCGGCTCACGGGCGCGGCGCCGTCCGCGGCGGGCCCGCGGGTGCGCCGGGTGCTCACCGCCGCGGGGCTGCGGCAGCTGGTCGCGTTCATCTCCCGCATGTCGACGACGGACCTCAGCGAGCTCGAGGGCGTCAGCGCGGCGCGGTCGCACCAGCTGGTCGCGGGCGCGCTGGTGGCGGAAGCCAGCATGCGGGCCCTCGCGGTGGAGGAGCTCGAGATCTGCCCGTGGGCGCTGCGCGAGGGCGTGATCCTGCGCCGGCTCGACGCCGAGCCCGACGACGCGGGGACCGACGTCCGGGCGGCCGGGGGCGCGGCGTGACCGAGCCCCCCGACAGCCCCCCGGGCCCCGCCCGGCAGCTGTCGGTCGCCGAGCTGCTGGCCGCCAACGGCCGCACCGTGGAGACCAGCGCCGGGTCGCGCCGCCGCCGTCGCTCCGGCCACGCCGCCCACGGCTCCGCCACCGCAGCGCCCAGCACCCCAGCGACCGAGCCGCCGCCCGCGCCCGCTGCACCGCCCGTGACAGAGCCGCCCGCGGCCGAGACCGCGCCGGCCGTCGAGACGCCGCCCGAGCCCAGGCCGGAACCCGAGCGCCCGCCCGAGCCGGCCGCGGAGCCCACCCCGGACCCCGAGCCCACCCCGGACCCCGATCCCCGCCGCACGGCCGCGACCACCGCCGCGACCGCCCCCGGCCCCCGCCCCCTCGCCGCCGCCGGCCGCCTCGTGCTGGCCCTCGTCGTCGGCGCAGGCGTCTGGCTCGCGGCGGGGTGGCTGTGGGGCCGGGCCCCGCTGCTCGCCGCCGTGGTCGGCCTGCTCGTCACCGCCGGGCTCGTCGTGGCCGTGCGCCGCTCCGGCGGCGGGGACGACGTGCGCACCACGCTGCTCGCCGTGCTCGTGGGGGCGGTGGTCACCCTGGGGCCGGGGGCGACGACACTGGTCGGGTCGTGACCCACCTGCTGCCAGGAGCGCACCCGTGAGCCCCGCCCGACTGCCCGCCGTGCCCATCGGCCTGTCCACCGCCTCGGTGTACCCCGAGACCGTGGAGGCGGGCTTCGCGATGGCCGCGGAGGTCGGGTACGACGGCCTCGAGCTCATGGTCTGGGCGGACCCCGTCAGCCAGGACGTCGCCGCCGTCGGCCGGCTGGCCCGGCGCTACGGCGTGCCCGTCCTCGCCGTGCACGCCCCCTGCCTGCTCATCACCCAGCGCATCTGGGGCGACGACCCGGTGGTCCGCCTCGAGCGGGCGGTCGACGCCGCGGTGTCGCTCGACGCCCGCCACGTCGTGGTGCACCCCCCGTTCCGGTGGCAGCGCCGCTACGCCGAGGGCTTCGCCGACCAGGTCGCCGAGCTCGAGCGCACCAGCGGGGTCGTCGTCGCGGTGGAGAACATGTTCCCGCTGCGGGCCGACCGCTTCCTCGGCGGCGGGGAGCGCGCCGCCCGGCGGATGCTGCGCCGCGGCGACGCGGGCGCGTCGTTCTCGGCCTTCGCCCCGTCCCCGGACCCCACCGACGTCGGGCACGCGCACTACACGCTGGACCTCTCCCACACCGCCACCGCCGGGCAGGACGCGGTCGCCATGGCCCGCCGCATGGGCACCCGGCTGGCCCACCTGCACCTCACCGACGGGACGGGCGCCGCCGTGGACGAGCACCTGGTGCCGGGCCGGGGCACCCAGCCGTGCGCGCAGGTGTGCCGGACCCTCGCGGCCGAGGGCTTCGACGGGATCGCGATCCTCGAGATCACCACCCAGTCCGCCCGCACCCGCCGCGAGCGGGTGGCGATGCTCGCCGAGTCGCTGGAGTTCGCCCGCACCCACCTCGCCCGTCCGGGCGTCCCCGCGTGAGCACGCCCTTCCGCGACGCCCTGGCGCTGCGCCCCACCGGGGGCCGGGGCACCGACGTCGTCGCGTTCACCGCCGACCTCACCGACACCTGGACCATCGGCCCCAAGGCCCACGGCGGCGTGCTCATGGCGCTGTGCGCCGGCGCGGCCGACACGGCGCTGGGCGCCCCGGGCGTCGCCCCCGTCGCGGTCTCCGCCAGCTACCTGCGCCCGCCCGACCCCGGCCCGGTCGAGCTGGAGGTGCACGTCACCAAGCGGGGCCGACGGGTCTCGAGCGCCGAGGTCGAGCTGCGCCAGGGCGGTCGCGGGGCGGTCCGCGCCGTCGTCACCCTCGGCCCGCCGGCCCCCGGGGCGCCGCTGCACTCCGGCCCGGACCCGATCGCCGGGATGCCCGCCGCGCCGCCGGCCGAGCTGGTCGGGGTGGGCGCGCACCCGCTGGGCGACGTGGTGCGCCTGGCCGCGGTGTGCGACCTGGTCCTCGACCCCACCACGACGGCCTTCGCCCGCGGCGAGACCTCGGCCGACCCCTCGCTGCGGATGTGGGTCCGCCCGCACGGCGAGGACCCCGACCTGCTGTTCGCGCTCATGGCCGGGGACGTCTCGCCCCCGGTCACGCTGAACCTCGGCCGCTTCGGCTGGGCGCCGACGGTGAGCATGACCGGGCTGCTGCGCCGCACCCCCGCGCCCGGCTGGCTGCGGGTGCGGTCGTCGACGAGCTCGGTCGACGGCACCTGGTTCGACGAGGACGCCGTGGTCGTCGACAGCACCGGCGCCGTCGTGGTGCAGACCCGCCAGCTCGCGATGGTCCCCGACGTCGGCTCGGTGCCACCCGGCTGAGCCGGGACCACCCTGCGTGGCACCGTGGGCGCCATGACGACGACGGTGGTGGTGGGCGCGGGACGCATCGGCGAGGCACTGCTCGGGGGGCTGGTGGCTGCGGGCCGCGACCCGGCGACGCTGCTGCTCTGCGAGCGCGACGCAGATCGGGCCGCGCAGGTCTCCCGCGAGCACGGCGTCGAGGCCGTCGACGCGGCCGCCGCCGCGGCCCGGGCGGACGTGGTCGTGCTCGCCGTCAAGCCCGGCTCGGTCCCGGAGACCCTGGCCGGGCTGGGGGACCTGCCCGCGACGGCGCTCGTGGTCTCCCTGTGCGCGGGGGTGAGCACCGCCGCGCTGGAGTCCGCGCTCGCCCCCGGCACCCCCGTCGTCCGCGTCATGCCCAACACCCCGATGCTGGTCCGGGAGGGCATGGCGGCGGCGTCGGCCGGGGCGCACGCGGGCCCGGAGCACCTCGAGGAGGTGCGGGCGATGATGTCGGCGGTCGGGCGGGTGGTGGTGGTCCCGGAGTCCCACCAGGACGCCGTGACCGCCCTGTCCGGCTCCGGGCCCGCCTACCTGCTGCTGCTCGCCGAGGCCATGGTCGACGCCGGGGTGCTGCTCGGCCTGCCCCGCGACGTGGCGACCGAGCTGGTCGCGCAGACCGCCGTCGGCTCGGCCCACCTGCTGCGCGACACCGGCACCCACCCGGCCCTGCTGCGGGAGGCGGTGACCTCGCCGGCGGGCACCACGGCGGCCGCGCTGCGCACCCTCGACGACCGGGGGGTCCACGCCGCCGTCGTGGCCGCGGTGGAGGCGGCGCGGGACCGCAGCGTCGCGCTGGGCGGGTGATCGTCACGGGGCGCCCGGGGTGCGTGTGACCACTGTGGGTGACGTGGCAGGGGTGGTTCTGCGACCTCTGTCCGACTGGTCGCACTACCACCCCCTGACCCGCTAGTCTCGCAGGAAGCACGTGCGTGTCCGTTCCGCCGGAGGGGAAGCCGGCGGCGCGACACGTGCCGGATGGGACGCACATGCCGTCGGAGCCGAAGGACGGCCAGCCACAGCTGGCCGACACGCAGTTCCTCACCGTCGCCGAGGTGGCGACGGTGATGCGCGTGTCGAAGATGACCGTGTACCGCCTGGTCCACAACGGGGAGCTCCCCGCCGTGCGGGTGGGCCGGTCGTTCCGCGTCCACGCCAAGGCGGTGCACGACTACCTCGAGACCGCGTACTACGACGCGGGGTAGTCCCGTCCCCGGGCTGCCGCTCGGTCCCGACCTCGGTCGGGGCCGCCGCTCGTCCGTGGGTAGACTCGCGGGTGAACGGCGTCCGGCGCCGTGGTGACCCACGGGCCGTGGGAGCCGCCGCCGGGCGCGACCCGACGGGTGGGGCGCGGTGTGCGCCAGGAACCCGTCACCAGACGAACCAGCCGATCCCGCGGGGCGCGACGCCCTGCGGCAGAGACGACAGCGAGGTGGACCCGGGATGGGTTCGGTCATCAAGAAGCGCCGCAAGCGGATGTCGAAGAAGAAGCACCGCAAGCTGCTGCGCAAGACGCGGGTGCAGCGTCGCAAGCTCGGCAAGTGAGCCCGGCCGTCGCCGGCCGGTGCTGCCACCGGTCCTGACGGCCGTGCTCGTCCGGGGCGACCCCGCCGCCCCGCCCGCGCGACTACCCTCGCGCAGGTGACCCGACCCCCCGCCGCGCCCCCCGAGGTGGTGCTGGTGTCGGGGGTCAGCGGGGACGTGGCCGCCCGCACGGCGGCCGCGGTCGCGCGCCTGCCCAGCGTGCGCCGCGTGCTGGCCGTCGACACCGTGCCGGACCGCCGCGGCGATCTCGCCCGGACCCCCGGGGTGGAGCTGGTCCGCGCGGACCTGCGGACCCCGGCGGTCGCGCGCCTGCTCGTCGACGCACGGGTCGACACCGTCGTCCACGCCGGCCTGCGCTCGCTGCCCGGGGCGTACGGCGGGCGCAGCGCGCTCAAGGACATGAACGTCCTGGGCAGCATGGCCCTGCTCGCGGCCTGCCAGCAGGCACCGACGCTGCGCCGGCTGGTGGTCAAGTCCGCCGCCGACGTCTACGGCGCCACCCCGCGCGACCCCGCGGTGTTCACCGAGGACATGGAGCCGCGCTCGGTCCCCGGCGGGGGCTTCGCCCGGCAGGCCGCCGAGGTCGAGGGCTACGTCCGCGCCTTCGCCCGCCGCCGGCCGGACGTGGCCCTGACGGTGCTGCGGCTCGCGCACGTCATCGGCCCGACCGTCGACACCACCTTCTCGCGCTACTTCGCGCTGCCCGTGGTCCCCACCGTGCTGGGCCACGACGCCCGGGTGCAGCTGCTGCACGAGACCGACGCCGTCGACGTGCTGGCCCTCGCCGCGCACGCCCCGGCCGCGGGGACCGTCAACGTGGCGGGCGACGGGGTGCTGCTGCTGTCCCAGGCCATCCGCCGCGCGGGCCGGGTCAGCGTCGCCGTCCCGTCCTCGCTGGTCGGGCTGGTCGGCACCGCCGTCCGCGGCGCGCGGCTGGTCGACTTCTCGCCCGAGCAGGTGCGGTTCCTCAACGTGGGACGGGTGGTCGACTCGACGCGGGCCCGCGAGGTGCTCGGGTTCCGGCCGCGCTACACCACCCGGGCCGCGCTGGACGACTTCGTCCGCGGCCGCCGGCTGCGTCCCGCCCTGCCCGCCGCGACGCTGCGGGCCGTGGAGCAGGCCGCCGTCGCCGGGACCTCCGCCGTGGCCAGCCGGGTGGGCCGGTGAGCGAGCCGGCCGCGCTGCCCGCCGTCCCGGGTGCCGCCGCCGAGCCCCCGCCCACCGACACCGCGGTGGCCGGTGCGCCCGCCCGGGTCCCGGCCCGGGTGCCCGCCCGCGACCCCGTCGGAGGGGTCACCGAGCAGGTCGCCGAGGCCGCGGCGTTCCTGCGGCGCCGGCTCACGGGGGACTACGACGTCGACGAGTTCGGCTTCGACCGCGACCTCACCGAGCACGTCCTCGTCCCCGCGCTGCGCCCGCTCTACGAGCGCTGGTTCCGGGTGGAGGCGACCGGCCTGCACAACGTGCCCGACACCGGGGGCGCCCTGGTGGTGGCCAACCACTCCGGGGTGATCCCGCTCGACGCCCTCATGACCACCGTGGCGCTGCACGACCAGCACCCGGCGTCGCGCTCGCTGCGGATGCTGGGCGCCGACCTCGCCTTCCGCACCCCGATGGTGGGCAGCCTGGCCCGCAAGGCCGGGCACACCCTGGCCTGTCACCCCGACGCGGAGCGGCTGCTGCGCGCCGACGAGGTCGTCGGGGTCTGGCCGGAGGGCTTCAAGGGGGTCGGCAAGCGGTACGCCGACCGCTACAAGCTGCAGCGCTTCGGCCGCGGCGGGTTCGTCGCCGCCGCGCTGCGCACCGGGCGGCCCATCGTGCCCTGCGCCATCGTGGGGGCGGAGGAGACCTACCCGATGATCGGCGACCTCGGCGTGCTGGCGCGGCTGCTGGGCCTGCCGTACTTCCCGGTCACCCCGTTCTTCCCGCTGCTGGGCCCGCTGGGTGCGGTGCCGCTGCCCTCGAAGTGGTTCATCGAGCTGTGCGAGCCCGTCGACACCGCCTCGATCGGACCCGAGGCGGCGGACGACCCGATGCTGGTGTTCAACCTGACCGACCAGGTGCGCGAGACCATCCAGCAGACGCTCTACCGCCTGCTCTCCCAGCGGCGCAGCATCTTCGGGGGATGAGACCGGACCGGCGGCTCAGCCGCGGCGGCGGTGGGTGACGCCCGCGGCCACCGCGACGGCCCCGGCCCCGAGCAGCGCGGGGGCGCCGATCTTCGCCGCGCGGCGGCCGGTGCGGAAGTCGCGGACCTCCCAGCCCCGGGTGCGGGCCAGCTCGCGCAGGTCCTGGTCGGGGTTCACCGCGACGGCGGTGCCCACGGTGGAGAGCATGGGCACGTCGTTGTAGCTGTCGGAGTAGGCCGTGCACCGCTTGAGGTCCAAGCCCTCCCGCGCGGCGAGGGCGCGCACCGCCTGCGCCTTGGCCCGGCCGTGCAGGATGTCGCCCACCAGCCGGCCGGTGAACACGCCGTCCTGGCTCTCGGCCACCGTGCCCAGCGCCCCGGTCAGCCCCAGGCGGCGCGCGATGATCTGGGCCAGCTCGACGGGCGTGGCCGTCACCAGCCACACCTGCTGGCCGGCGTCGAGGTGCATCTGGGCCAGGGCGCGCGTGCCGGGCCAGATCTTGTCGGCCATCAGCTCGTCGTAGATCTCCTCGCCCAGCGCCGCGATCTCCGCGGTGGAGCGTCCCGCCACGAAGCTCAGCGCCTGCTCCCGGCGGGTGGTGACGTCGGCGGTGCTCTCCTTGCCGACGACGCGGAACCGCAGCTGGGACAGCGCGAACCCGGCCATGTCGGTGGCGGTGAAGAACTTGCGCGCGGCGAGCCCGCGGGCGAAGTGGAAGATCGAGGCGCCCATCATCATCGTGTTGTCCACGTCGAAGAAGGCCGCGGCGGTGAGGTCGGGCGGCACCGGGGGCACGCCGGCGTCCCCGGTCTCGGCCTCGGCCGCGGCGATGCCGGCGTCGGCGCTGGCCCGCCCGGCGACCTGGGCCCGGATCTCTGCCGCGGTGGGACCGAAGCCGCGGAACGCGCCGAACGGGCGGTCGAACCACTCCGGTCGAGGCACCGTGCGCTCCTCCCCGCTCGCCGCGCGGCGCCCCCGCCCGGTGCGCGGCGCCCGCTGCGAGGGTAGCCGCGCCGGGCCGGTCCCCGGTCGGTCGGTGCCGGGCGGCGGCTCAGCCGTCCGCGCGCAGCCCCTCGACCGTGACCTGGCGCACGACGGGCGGGGTCGGCCCGGCCCCGGCGGCGGGGTCGACCGGCCGGCACGCGGTGCCCGCCGGCAGCAGGCCGAGCCGGTCGGCACCGTTCGTGATCTCCCGGCACGGCAGGCGCAGGGCGATCGCGTCGGTGCGGGTGACGACCGCGTCGAGCTCCGCGGACACCTGCCGCAGCGCGCCGGAGCGGGCGCCGGGCACACCGCGGGCGGCGGTCACCTCCGCGGCCCGGCGCTGCGCCCAGTCGTGCAGGGTGACCAGCTGCCCCACGTCCCCGGCCACCCCGGCGGCGACCGCCACCCGGCTGCCCGCGGCGACGTGCCCGAGCAGGTCGGCCACCTGCGCGTCGAGGTCGTCCCCGCCCGCACCGTCCGCCGCGTCGGCGCGCAGGTCGGCCAGCCGCGCCGCGGCGACGGCGAGCTCGGCGCCCGAGCGCGACCCGCCCAGCGCGGACAGCTCCACCACCGCGGCGTCGGCCACCGCGAGCAGCGGGAACGCGAGGTCACCCGGGCGGGCGTCGACCGTGGCCGCGCCGGCGAGGCCCAGCACGGCTGCCACGGCGACCGCCGCGGCCAGGAC
>NZ_BAAGQZ010000042.1:0-26532 GCF_054783215.1 Rhodococcus aerolatus
CACGGGCGCACCGGTGGCCGCGGCCCGGCGGCGACGGGCGGCGACGGGCGCCCAGGCGGCGGTCCCGACGAGCGCCACCGCGGCGAGCAGCGCGACGACCGCACCCCACCCGGGCGAGACCCGGGAGGCGGTCAGCCCGGCGAGCACCCGGTGCGCCGCGAGGCCGAGCGCACCCAGGCCCGCGCCGGCCAGGGCCCCGGCCGCGGTGGCGAGGCTGGCCGACACCGCGGCGAGCGCCGCCACGAGGAGGACGCCGAGCGCGACGACGACGGCGGAGACCGCGAGCGCGGCCGGGGCGCCCACCGGGGCCGGGGTGAGCAGCACCGGGTCGGTGGAGCGCAGCGCGGGCCCCAGCTGGGCCGCCGCGAGCACGACGGCGGCGGTGCCGGCGACGGCCACCACCACGCCCCCCGAGCGGCCCGCGGCCGTGCCGTCCCCGCCGGAACGGCCGTCGCCGCCCCGCACGTCGGCGTCCGGGTCGTCGAGCACGCCGGAGCGGCGCAGCGAGACCACGGCGAGGACCCCGGCGACGACGAGCAGCGCGTGGCCCAGCAGCACGGCGACGGCGCCGGGTCCCGGGGCGAGGGGGGCGGCGGTCGTGGGGCGGACGAGCTCGAGGCGGTCGGCGTCGAGACCGCCCACGAACAGCTGCAGGTCGGCGACGCCCGCGCCCACCGCGACCACGCCCGCGCCGAGCAGCAGGCCGACCGCGCCCGCGACCCGCCCCTCCCGCAGCAGCACGGCGGCGGCTGCGGGCACGAGCAGGGCCAGCACGGCGGCGGCGACGGCGGCCAGGGGCTGCGGACCCAGCTCGGTGCCGTCCTGCGCCCGGGCGGCCCCGAGGACGGGCCCCAGGCCGACGGCGACGGACCCGAGCAGGGCGACGAGCAGCGCGACCCCGGCACCCCGGACGCCCAGCAGGTGGTCGGGACCGTCCAGCCGCCCGACCCCGCCCCGGGGCCCGGCCGTGCCTCGTCCCACCACGGGGGGCGACGCTAACGTCTGGCGCCGCGGCCAGCACCCACCGGGCGCGGCCACGTCCCCGCACGCACGGGTGGTGACGCTCCGCTCACCCTCCATGACGGCCACCTCCGTCGGCAGTGACCTGGGTCACCTCGACTGCGCCGCACCGGGATCCGTGCTTGCGCCCGCCGCAATGCTTTCGTTACCGTCGCCCGACTCGACATCACGGTCCGGTCACGAGAAGGACGACAGCCGGGGCTCGCCCCGCTGGCAGGCCAGGCCTGAGGTCCCCGGGAACACACGACCCGCGCACCGCGGGCGGCCCCGCGCGTCTCGTGCCCGGCGACGACACGAAGGGTGGGACCTTGGCGAGACACCGCAGCTCCTCGGCCGCTCCGTCCGCGGCCCTGGCGCTCGCCCTGGCCCAGGCGCAGGCCAGGCTCGCCGAGCAGGCGGCTCCCGCCCCGGGTCCGGTCGCCGTCATCCCCGCGCCGGCCGCCCCCAGGGTGGTCAAGCCCACGATCGTCGCCGCCCCCACCGACGCCGGGGTCGCCACCGACACGGAGACCGCCGCTGACGAGGCCGGCCCCGCCGCCCGCGGGCTGCACCGCACCGCGGTCACCCGGGGCCGCGCCGCTGCAGCCGTCGTCGCCGCCGGCGCCATCGTGGCGACCGTGCAGGCCGTCGGCTCCGACTCCCCCGCCGGCGCCGCTACGCAGGAGGTGTCGCTGGCCGCGGGCAGCTCCGCCGTCGCCGTGCCCGCCGCCCTCGCAGCGCCGCAGGTGCTGACCGTGGCCAAGCAGGCCGACCCCACCGCGCTCACCGCCCTGGCGAAGGGCCAGCGCATGGGTGACGAGCGCGCCGCGCGCGAGGCCGCCGCCCGCGCCCCGCTCTTCGTCGACCCCGCCCAGGGCACCCTGACCTCCGGGTTCGGGGCCCGCTGGGGCGCGCAGCACCTCGGCATCGACATCGCCAACGCCATCGGCACCCCCATCGGCGCGGTCGCCGCGGGCACCGTCATCGAGGCCGGCCCGGCCAGCGGCTTCGGGCTCTGGGTCCGGGTGCTGCACGACGACGGCACCATCACCGTCTACGGCCACGTCAACGAGATCATCGCCCCCACCGGCACCCGGGTCACCGCGGGGCAGGAGATCGCCACCATCGGCAACCGCGGCCAGTCCACCGGGCCGCACCTGCACTTCGAGGTCTGGGCGAACGGCAAGGACAAGATCGACCCGCTGCCGTGGCTGGCGCAGCGGGGCATCAACCTCGGCCCGATGATGGGCTAGGACCCCCCGGGGTGACGGGTCTCGCCGAGACCTCGCTGCGGCGGATCGCCGCGCGACCGGCTAGAGCTTCACCATCGGCACGCTGCCGATGAGCATGAGCCGCACCGTGCCCGAGGACCCGAAGTCGATGGTCGCCGTGGCGCGTGGGCCCGCCCCGTCGGCTCCGACCACCGTGCCCACGCCGTACTTGTCGTGGCTGACCTTGTCCCCCACGGCCAGCACCAGGCCGGAGGCCTTGCCGCCCTCGTTGGCCCAGCCCCGGAACGACGTGGAGCGCATCCCGCGCTGGGCCAGCCCGGCCTGCGCGGAGTCGCCCCCGGTGCCGAAGCGGCTGGGACCCGTCGCGCCAGCGCTGCGCCGCGGCTCGAGGCGGCGCCAGTGCAGGAGGTCCGGCGGGATCTCGGTGAGAAAGCGCGACTCCGGGTTGGCCACCGGCTGGCCCCACGCCGAGCGCACCAGCGCCCGCGACAGGTAGAGCCGGTGCCGGGCCCGGGTGATGCCGACGTAGGCCAGGCGGCGCTCCTCGGAGAGCTCCTTGGGGTCGCCGAGCGCGCGCAGGTGCGGGAACTGCCCGTCCTCCCACCCCGTCACGAACACCACGGGGAACTCCAGGCCCTTCGCGGTGTGCAGCGTCATGAGGGTGACCACGCCGTCCCCGGAGTCGGGCACCTGGTCGGAGTCGGCCACCAGCGAGACCCGCTCCAGGAAGGCGGCCAGCGACCCGGGCTCGGGCAGCCCCTCCTCCGCGGCCTGCTCGGTGGTGATGCCCTCGCCCGCCGCGAACTCCCGGGCCACGCTGACCAGCTCGGTGAGGTTGTCCAGCCGGGAGCCGTCCTGCGGGTCCTCGCTGGCCTCGAGCTCGGCGCGGTAGCCGGTGCGGTCCAGCAGCGCCTCGAGCACCTCGCCGATGTCCGCGCCGCCGTCGAGCATCGCCCGCAGCTCGTCGAGCAGGTCGACGAACCCGGCGACGGCCTTCTGCGAGCGGGTGGCCAGCAGCGCGACCTCGCCGCGCGCCCCCGCCCGCAGCGCGTCGGCGAACCCCGTCCGCTGGCGCTCCGCGTGCGCCGCCACGCACGCCTCCGCCCGGTCGCCGATGCCCCGGCGCGGGGTGTTGAGGATGCGCCGCAGGCTCGTCTCGTCCTCGGGGTTGGCCAGCACCCGCAGGTAGGCGATCGCGTCGCGGACCTCCTTGCGCTCGTAGAACCGCACCCCGCCGACCACCCGGTAGGGCAGGCCGAGGCGGATGAACACCTCCTCCAGCGCCCGCGACGAGCTGTTGGTCCGGTAGAACACGGCGACGTCGCCGAAGACCGCGTCCCCGGTGTCGACGAGCCGGTCGATCTCGCCGGCGACGAACGCCGCCTCGTCGTGCTCGTTGTCCGCGACGTAGCCGACGATCTTCTCGCCGTCGCCGGAGTCGGTCCACAGCCGCTTCTCGCGCCGCTCCGTGTTGCGGGAGATCACGGCGTTGGCGGCGGAGAGGATCGTCTGGGTGGAGCGGTAGTTCTGCTCCAGCAGGATCGTGCGGGCCTGCGGGTAGTCGCGCTCGAACTCGGTGATGTTGCGGATCGTCGCCCCGCGGAAGGCGTAGATCGACTGGTCGGCGTCACCCACCACGCACAGCTCGGCGTCCTCGACGCCCGGCGTGCCGGAGGTCAGCTCGCGGACCAGGACGTACTGGGCGTGGTTGGTGTCCTGGTACTCGTCGACGAGGACGTGGCGGAACCGGCGCCGGTAGTGCTCGGCGACGTCGGGGAAAGCCTGCAGCAGCCCGACGGTCTCGCC
The DNA here is from genome assembly GCF_054783215.1 of Rhodococcus aerolatus. Taxonomy (NCBI): domain Bacteria; kingdom Bacillati; phylum Actinomycetota; class Actinomycetes; order Mycobacteriales; family Nocardiaceae; genus Rhodococcus; species Rhodococcus aerolatus. The sequence continues at coordinate 4,038 of NZ_BAAGQZ010000042.1, forward strand.
GATGAGGTCGTCGAAGTCGAGCGCGTTGGCCGCGCGGAGACGCTGCTGGTAGGCGGCGTAGACCTCGGCCACCCGCCGGGCCAGGTCGTCCGCCGCGTCCGCCTTCGCCGTCTCCGGGTCGACCAGCTCGTTCTTCAGGTTCGAGATGTGGGTGGCCAGCGTCCGCGCCGGGTACCGCTTGGGGTCGAGGTCGAGGTCGCGGGCCACCAGGGTGATGAGCCGGCGCGTGTCGTCGGAGTCGTAGATGGAGAACGACGAGGTCAGCCCGGGCAGGTTCGCCGCCTCGCGCCGCAGGATCCGCACGCAGGTGGAGTGGAAGGTGGAGACCCACATGACCCGGGCGCGCCCGCCGACGAGGGCGGCGACCCGCTCCCGCATCTCCGCCGCCGCCTTGTTGGTGAAGGTGATGGCCAGGACCTCGCCCGGGGCCACCTCGCGCTCGGCCAGCAGCCAGCCGATCCGGCGGGTGAGCACCGCCGTCTTGCCCGACCCGGCCCCGGCCACGATCAGCAGCGGCGACCCCGAGTGCAGCACCGCGTCGCGCTGCGGCGGGTTCAGGCCCTCGAGCAGCGCGGCGGAGGACTCCCGCCGCAGGGCCGGGACGGGGTGCTCGGGACGGTCGGGCTGGGTGCGCGCGGGGGTGCTCATCAGGGACCCCAGGTTACCGCCGGGCGCCGACACCGCTGCCGCCCACGCTTGCCGCGACGGCCGGGGCGGTGCAGACTCGGGCGGTGCGAGCAGAGCGCTTTACCTACGGCCACCGGACCCCGGTGCCCGTCGCCCGGTCGTAGTCGACCACTCCACGAGCCCCGCGGTCCGCACCGGACCCGGGGCTCTTCTCGTGGAGGGACCAGGCAGCCGGTGAGCCGCCCCGCCCCCGCCTGATCCCGAGGAGACCCCCGACATGAGCACCACCAGCACCGAGCCCGGCCAGGAGGGCACCGCGCCCGTGGACATCGACGCGCTGCGCCTGGAGATCGACCGGCTCGACCGCGAGATCGTCGACGCCGTGCGTCGCCGCCAGGAGGTGTCCCGCGCGATCGGCGCGGCGCGGCTCGCCTCCGGCGGCACCAAGCTCGTCCACGGCCGGGAGATGGCGGTCATCGAGCGCTTCGGCGACGTCCTCGGGCCCGACGGCAAGCAGCTCGCGATGCTGCTGCTGCGCATGGGCCGCGGCCGGCTGGGGCACTAGCCCGGCCGGCCCCGGCCCGGCGGGCGGGGCGTGACCGACACCCCCCGACGGCGCGCCCGGGTCACGCCGACGTCTCGGGCACTATGGGGGACATGGAGATCGTCGCGCTGCTCGTCGCGCTCGTCGCGGTGCTGGCCGCCGCCGGGAACGGTGGTTACCTCGCTCTGCTCGGCAGGGCCGCGTCCCAGCGGGCGGGCACCGCGGAGGTCTCGCGGCACGTCCGCGGCAAGGCACCGGTCGCCGCCGGGGCCGGCGCGGCCGCACTGCTCTCGCTCGTGCTCGTCGCCGGGGCCCCGCTGCTGTCGATCGTGCTCGGCGCGGTCGGCGCGGGCCTCGCCACCGCCCAGCTGCAGGCCACCCGGACCCGCTTCGCGGGGCGCTGAGATGAGCGTCGAGTCACCCCGCAACGCCTCGGGTGCCCGCCCAGGGGTCCTGCTCGCCGGCCGCTACCGGCTCGCCCGGCCGGTGGGCACCGGGGCCATGGGCACGGTGTGGCTGGCCCGCGACGAGCGGCTGGACCGCGAGGTGGCCCTCAAGCAGGTGTTCGGCCAGGGCGCCGCGGCCGACGACGACGAGGCGCAGCACCGCCGGGCGGCCGTGCTGCGCGAGGGCCGGGCCGCCGCCCGGGTCCGCCACGCCCACGCCGTCACGGTGCAGGACGTCACCGTCGACGGGGGCCGGGCCTGGCTCGTCATGGACCACTTCCCCTCGGAGAGCCTGGGCGCGCAGCTGCGGCGCTCCGGCCCGCTCCCGGTGGCCGAGGCGGCGCGCCTCGGCGCGGCCGTGGCGGGGGCGCTGGCCGCGGCCCACGACGCCGGCGTGGTCCACGCCGACGTCAAGCCGGGCAACGTCCTCGTCGGGGAGGGCCGGCCGCCCACGGCCCGGCTCACCGACTTCGGCATCGCCCGGATGATGAGCGAGGCCGCGGGCAGCGCCGAGGACGACATCGTCGGCACCCCCGTCTACTTCTCCCCCGAGGTGGCCCGCGGGGCGGACCCGACGCCCGCCTCCGACGTGTTCTCGCTGGGCTCGACGGTGTGGACGCTGGTCGTCGGGGCCCCGCCCTTCGGCTCCGACGAGGACACCCGGGCGCTGCTGCGCCGGGTGGCCGCGGCCGAGCTGCCCGACACCGCCCCCGTCGGCGCGCTGGGCCCGGTGCTGACCCGGCTGATGGCCCCCCACCCCGCCGACCGGCCCGACGCCGCCACGGCACGGGACCTGCTCGCCGCGGTGGCCCGGGGCGAGGCCCCCCGAGCCCCCGCGCCCGCCCCGGCGGCGGCCGAGGACGCCCCGGGCCCGGCGGTCCGGCTGCGCGACGCCGACGAGGACGCCCCCCGGGGCGGGCCGCCGGTGGTCACGGTCGCGGTGGTCCTCGCCGTGCTGGTGGCGCTGCTGGTGGTCGTCGGCGTGGTCGTGGCCGGCTTCTAGCCCCCGCCGGCGCGCGCGGCGTGGGTGCGGACGAGGTCCTCCAGGTCGCCGAAGAGCTCGAGCACCACCGCCGGCTCGTCGGGGTGGCCCGTCTGCTGCGCCCCCGCCAGCAGGGCCACGCCGAGGCGGGCCAGCCGGGAGGCGGTCGCCGGGGGCACCCCGACCCCGGCGACGACCTCGCGCAGGCCCTCGGTCCGCTCGGCGTCGACGCGGCGCTGCGCCGCCCCGACCGCCGCGTCGGCCGCCGCCCAGGAGCGGATGGCCGCCTCCGCGCGGTGGGGCAGGGCGGCCCCGAGGTGCTTGACCACCGACACCCGCTGCCACGGGTCGGCCGAGGCACCCACCACCTCGAGGATGCGACGGGTCTGCTGCGCCTCCCAGTGCTCGAGCAGCGCGCCGACGAACCCGTCCACGCCCACGAAGTGGTGGTAGAAGGACCCGCTGGTCACCCCGACCGCCGCGCACAGCCGGCTCAGGGTCAGCGCCGAGGGCCCGTCCGCGGCGAGCAGCTCCATCGCGGCGGCGAAGTAGCGCTCACGGGTGACCGTGGCCCGTCCGGCGCGGGTCACCGGCGGTCGGCGTACGCCGCGACCAGGGTGCGCTTGACGAGCTTGCCGGTGGGGGTGCGGGGCAGCTCGGCCACGAGGTCGACCGTGCGGGGCACCTTGTACCCGGCCACCCGGGTGCGCAGGTGCGCGACGAGCTCGGCCGCCAGCCCGGGGCCGGGGGTCGCGCCGGGCGCGGGCTGCACCACGGCGGTGACGGACTCCCCCATCTCCGGGTCGGGCACCCCGATCACGGCGACGTCGAGCACCCCCGGGTGCAGGGCCAGGGCGTCCTCGACCTCCTGCGGGTAGATGTTGACCCCGCCGGAGATGATGACGAAGGCCTGCCGGTCGGCGAGGAACAGGTAGCCGTCGTCGTCGAGGTGGCCGAGGTCCCCGGTGGTGGTCCACGTCGGGTGGTCGGGGTGCGTCGCGGCCGCGGTCCGCGCCTCGTCGCCGTGGTAGCTGAACGGCCGCTCGTCGCGCTCGAAGTACACCGTGCCCACCTCGCCCGGCGGCAGCAGTGCGCCGTCCGGACCGCAGATGCGCACGTCGCCCAGCACCCCGCCGCGGCCGACGGTGCCGGGGCGGGCCAGCCACTCCGCGGAGCTGACGAAGGTGATGCCGTTGCCCTCGCTCGAGGAGTAGTACTCCTCGAGCACCGGGCCCCACCACGCGATCATGGCCTGCTTCACCTCCGGTGGGCAGGGCGCAGCGGCGTGGACCGCGACGCGCAGGGTGGAGTGGTCGTGCCGCTCCCGCACCTCGGCGGGCAGCTTCAGCAGGCGGACGAAGTGCGTGGGCACCCACTGGCTGTGGGTGACCCCGAAGCGCTCGATGGCCGCCAGCGCCCCCTCGGCGTCGAACCGCTGCATGACCACGACGGTCCCGCCGAGGGCCTGGACCACGCCGCCGAAGCGCAGCGGGGCCGCGTGGTAGAGCGGGGCGGGTGAGAGGTAGACCGTGTCGGGCCCGAAGCCGTAACGGGCCCCGAAGACCGCCGTGTAGGGGTCGCCGGGGTCACCGACCTGGCGGTCGGGCAGCGGCGGCTTGATGCCCTTGGGCCGCCCGGTCGTCCCCGAGCTGTACAGCATGTCCGTGCCGCGCGGCTGGTCGGTGGGGGGCTGCGCGGGCGCGGCGGCGAGCACGGTGTCGAGGTCCTCGTGCCCGGGGACGGTGCCGCCGAACGCGATCCGGGTGCGCACGCCCGGGGTGGCGTCGACCACCGCGCGGGCCACGTCGGCCTTCGTCGCGGACACCACCACGGCCGCGGCCCCGCAGTCGTCGAGGATGTAGCCGACCTCGGCGGGCAGCAGGTGGTGGTTGACGGCGGTCACGTAGAGCCCGGAGCGCAGGGCCGCCCAGTAGACGACGAAGCAGCGGGGGTCGTTGTCGGACAGCAGGCCCACCACGTCGCCGCGCCGCAGGCCGCGGTCGTGGAGCACGTGGGCCAGCCGGGCCGAGGCGTCGTCGAGCTGGGCGTAGGTGAGGGTCTCCCCGGTCTCGGCCACCACGACGGCGGCCTTGTCCGGGGTGGTGGCGGCGTGGGCTCCGGGGAACACGGTCGACCTCCCTCAGAAGATGCGGCGCAGCAGGCGCTCGGCGAGACGGGAGTACGGCGGGTACACGAAGGACGGGTCCGGCCGGGTCCCCTTGGTGAGCACGGACTTGCGGTGGCTGAACGTCTCGAAGCCCCAGCGCCCGTGGTAGGCCCCGGACCCGCTGCGGCCGACCCCGCCGAACGGCAGCTGCGGGGCCAGCACGTGGAACATGAGGTGGTTGACCACGGTGGCGCCGGAGGGCACGTCGTCGGCCACCCGCCGGGCGGTCTCCTTCGACCGGGTGAACACGTAGGCGGCCAACGGCTTCGGGCCGGCGTTGACCCGCGCCACCGCGTCGTCCACACCGGACACGGTGATGACGGGCAGGATCGGGCCGAAGATCTCCTCGCGCATCAGCGCCGAGCCCGGGTCGGGGTCGACGACGACGGTCGGCTCCCCGGTGGCGGTGGCGGGGTCGAAGCGGCCGCCGAGCACGACCTCCCCGCCGTGGTCGTCGAGCAGCCCCGCCAGCCGCGTGGTCTGCCGCTCGTCGAGGATGCGCAGCGGCGGCTGGCCCGCGCGCATGTCCGCGACCGCCGCCCGGATGCCGGCCACCAGCTCGTCGCGGACGGTGGCGTCGACCAGCACGTGGTCCGGCGCCACGCAGGTCTGCCCGGAGTTGACCAGCTTGGTCCACGCGATGCGCTTGGCCGCCACCGCGACGTCGGCGTCCGCGGCCACGATGACCGGGCTCTTGCCGCCCAGCTCGAGGGTGACCGGGGTGAGCGTCGGGGCCGCGCCGGCCATCACCTTGGCCCCCACCTCGGGGCTGCCGGTGAAGAAGCAGTGGTCGAAGCCCTGGGCCAGCAGCTCCTGGGTCTCGGCGGGCCCGCCGGTGACGACGGCGACGGCGTCGGGGTCGACGTAGCGGGGCAGGTGGGCCACCAGCGCCGCGGTGGTGGCCGGGGTGTGCTCGGAGGGCTTGATCACGGCGCAGTTGCCGGCCGCGAGGGCGGCGACCAGCGGGGCGAGGGTGAGGAAGACGGGGTAGTTCCACGGCCCGACCACGAGCACCACGCCGAGCGGCTCGTACTGGTAGCGGCCCGACCCCGGCAGCACCGAGAGCGGCAGCGTGGTCCGGTGCGGGCGCACCCAGCGGGCGAGGTGCTTGCGGGCGTAGGCCGACTCCGCCGTGCTGGGCGCGAGGTCGGCCAGGAAGCTGTCCACCCGCGGACGGCCCAGGTCCGCGTCGAGCGCGGCGACGAAGACGTCCTCCTGCTCGGCGAGCATCCGCTCCACCCCCTCGAGCTGGGTGCGGCGCCAGGCCAGGTCCCGGGTGCGGCCCGTGGCGTGCGTCGTGCGCAGCCGGGCGAGCAGGGCGGCCGGGTCCTCGACGGTGGTGCGGCGGGGAAGGGTCCCGGTCATGCGGCTCCTCGGGGCTGGTCTCGGCGTGACCCTGGTCACCGTAACACCGGTTATGGTGAGCGGCCCCGGCTACGGTGCGGGGGCCGTCACCGACGACGGCACGAGGCTGCCCGCCCGGTCCACCCGGTGCGGGCCCGAGGACAGGGGTGTCCGGACGTGCGCATCGGCATGCAGCTCGGCTACGCAGGCAGCTTCAAGGAGTCCGTGGCCCAGCTCTCCGAGCTGGAGTCCGCGGGGCTCGACGTGGTCACCGTGCCGGAGGCGTACTCCTTCGACGCCGTGTCCCAGCTCGGCTACCTCGCGGCCAGCACGCAGCGCCTGGAGATCGCCTCGGGGATCCTGCAGATCTACACCCGCACCCCCACGCTCACGGCGATGACGGCGGCCGGGCTGGACTACGTCTCCGACGGCCGCTTCACCCTCGGCATCGGCGCCTCCGGGCCGCAGGTGGTGGAGGGATTCCACGGGGTCCGCTACGACGCCCCGCTGGGCCGCACCCGCGAGCTCGTCGAGATCTGCCGGCAGGTGTGGCGCCGGGAGAAGGTCGTCCACCACGGCAAGCACTACGACATCCCGCTGCCCGAGGGCGAGGGCACCGGGCTGGGCAAGCCGCTCAAGCTCATCAACCACCCCGTGCGCGAGCGCATCCCGATCACCATCGCCTCGCTGGGGCCCAAGAACGTCGAGCTCACCGCCGAGATCGCGGAGGGCTGGGAGCCGATCTTCTTCCACCCCGAGCGCGCCCACGAGGTGTGGGGCGAGCCGCTGGCCGCGGGGCGGGCCAAGCGCGACCCGGCGCTGGGCGAGATGGACACCTCCGTCGGGGTGGCGCTCGCGGTCACCGACGACCCCGCCCCGATGCTGGAGTGGGTCAAGCCCGTGGTCGCGCTGTACGTCGGCGGCATGGGGGCGCGCGGCAAGAACTTCTACAACGAGCTGGCCCAGCGCTACGGTTACGCCGACGAGGCGAAGGTCATCCAGGACCTCTACCTCGACGGCCGCAAGGAGGAGGCCGCCGCGGCGGTCCCGGACGAGCTGGTCCGCTCCGTGTCGCTGATCGGCCCCCGCTCCTGGGTCGCGGAGCGGGTCGAGGCGTTCCGGGCGGCGGGCGTGACCACGCTGAAGATCCAGGCGCTGGCCGGCGACCATGCCGGGCGGCTGGCCGCGGTCGAGGGCCTGCGGGACATCCTGGGCTGACCCCGGAGCCGGGTGTCCGGCCCACGGCCACCGGCGGGTCGCGGGGGCGTCACGACTCGGTGTCGACGGGTTCCGGCGACTCCGAATCGTGTGTTTCGGTAAACACATGATTCAGCGCACCCCACCTCCGGCCCACCCGTCCGCTGCGTCCCGCCGGCTGGTCCGGCTCGTCGTGGGCGGTGCCGCGGTGCTCACCGCTGTGACGGCCTGCTCGTCGGGCGACGGCACCGCGGCACCGGCGCCGGTCGCGTCCGCGACCGCCGTCACCACCTCGAGCGTGGCGCCCACGACCACCACGACGACGACCACCACGAGCCCGGCGACCACCACCACGACCGCTGCCCCGGCGACCACGGCCGCGCCCGCCCGGACCGACTGCGGCGTCGACCTCGGCGCCCCGGAGATAGCCTCCGCGGCCCGGTCGCTGGGCGTCGAGCCGCTCACCGGCCGCGAGTTCGCCACCACCCCGATCGGCGGCAACTACGACCCCTGCGCCACGCTCTCGACCGCCCTGGTCTCGGTGCAGGGCGGCACGGTCAGCTCGCCGACGCAGGCGCTGATGTTCCACGACGGGCAGTACCTGGGCACCGGGACCAGCAAGGCCTACGGGTTCACCGAGTTCAACCCGGCGGCCACCACCGACGACACGGTGGGCCTGACCTACAAGCTCCCCGGCTCGTGCAACGCCTGCAACGACGGCACCTACACCTCGGTCCGCTACCGGTGGGACGGCACCCGCGTGCAGATGCTCGACGCCCCGCCGCCCACCTCCTGACGCCGGTTCCCCCGATCCCCTCGCCCCGGGCGCCCGCACCCGTCATCATCGAGGCCCGGGGCGAGGACGGCCCGGGGACCGGGAGGACGCCGTGCGTGGTGGGTCGCAGGCCGCGGTGCGGCTCGTCCGCCTCGTCACCGGCTGCGTGGTGGCCGGCCTCGTCCTCGCCGTGGCCCTCGTGCCGGCCGCCGGGTGGGCCGGGCTGGCGTCCAACCGGGCCAACGACGCCGTCCGGTCGGTGACGGCGGACCTCGCCCGCGGCGAGGTCCCGGCGATGACGACAGTGACCGACGTCGCGGGCACCCCCATCGCCTTCCTCTACGACCAGCGCCGGACCCCGGTCGCGGGCCAGGACATCGCCGAGGCGGTCAAGCTGGCCGTCGTCGCCGTGGAGGACCGCCGCTTCTACTCCCACCGGGGCGTGGACTGGCAGGGCACGGTGAGGGCGTTCCTGACCAACGCCTCGTCCGGGCAGGTCGAGCAGGGCGCCTCGACGCTGACCCAGCAGTACGTCAAGAACTACCTGCTGCTCGTCGTCGCGCAGGACGACGCGCAGCGCCGCCAGGCGGTCGAGACGACCGCGGCCCGCAAGCTGCGCGAGATCCGCATCGCCCTGGCACTGGACCGGGAGCTGGGCAAGGACGAGATCCTCACCCGCTACCTCAACCTCGTGCCCTTCGGCAACGGCGCCTACGGCATCGAGCAGGCCGCCCGCACCTACTTCGGCGTGGCCGCGAAGGACCTGACGGTGCCGCAGGCGGCGATGCTCGCCGGGATGGTGCAGGCCTCGTCCGCCCTCGACCCGTACACCGACCCCGCCGCGGTGCTCGCCCGCCGGGGCGTGGTGCTCGACGCGATGGTCGCCACCGGGGTGCTCGACCCGGGCGCCGCCGCCACCGCGCGGGCCACCGACCTCGGCGTGCTGCCCGAGCCCCGGTTCCCCACCAACGGCTGCCTCGGCGCCGGCGACCGCGGCTTCTTCTGCGACTACGCCCTGGACTACCTCGCCCGCGCGGGCCTCGACCCCGAGCAGGTGCGCCGCGGCGGCTACACCATCCGGACCACGCTGGACCCGGTGGTGCAGGACAACGTGCGCCGCGCGCTCGCCGAGCAGGTCCCCGCCGACCTGCCGGACGTGGCGGAGGTGATGAACGTGGTGCAGCCGGGCCAGGACACCCACCGCGTCCTGGCCATGGCCAGCAGCCGCGACCACGGGCTGACCCTGCCCGCGACGGTGCTGCCCCAGCCGTGGTCGCTGGTCAGCACCGGGGCCGGGTCGACGTTCAAGGTCTTCACCGCCGCGGCCGCGATGGAGGCCGGCATGGGGACCGCGGCCACCCTCGACACCCCGGAGAAGCTGGCCCTGAGCGGCATCGGCGACTCCGGCGGGGCAAACGGCTGTCCCCGCGGGCGGTACTGCGTCACGAACTTCGGCTACTACCCGCCGCAGATGAGCGTGCCCGACGCGCTGGCCCAGTCGCCCAACACCACCTTCGTCGCGCTCGAGGCCGGCGTGGGGGTGCCGGAGACCATCGACATGGCCGTGCGGCTGGGCATGCGCACCTATTCCGCGCCGGACTCGGCCGCCCCCGGGGAGAGCCTGGTGCAGTCGTGGGCGTCCCCGCCGCTGGGGTCGTTCACCCTCGGGCCGGTCGAGCTGGTGCCGCTGGAGCAGGCCAACGTGGCCGCCACCCTCGCCTCGCACGGCCGGTGGTGCCCCCCGACCCCTGTCGACTCGGTGACCGACCGGACCGGCGCGTCGGTGGCGCTGCGCGACCAGCCGTGCGAGCAGGTGGTGGAGCCCGGGCTGGCCGACACCCTGGCCGACGCGCTGAGCCACGACGACGAGCCGGGCGGCACCTCCGCCGCCGCGGCGGCCGCCACCGGCTGGACCGCCCGGGCGGCGGGCAAGACGGGCACCACGGAGGAGGAGCACTCCGCGGCGTTCCTCGGGTTCACCGGCTCGCTCGCCGCGTCGACGCTGGTCTACGGCGACTCCCCCACCCCGCGCGGCATCTGCGTCGAGCCGCTGCGCGCCTGCGACGACGGCACCATCCTCGGCGGCACCGTCCCGGCCCGGACGTTCTACTCCGCGCTCGGCCCGGTGCTGGACCGCTTCGGCCCCGCCGACCTGCCCCCGCCCGACCCCCGCTACGTCGACGGTGACCCGGCGCTGCGGGTGCCCGACGTCTCGGGCCTGCCCGCGGCCGAGGCGGGCGAGCGGCTGCAGGCGGCCGGGTTCCGCTCGATGCGCACCAGCGTGGCGAGCACGGCCGCGTCCGGCACGGTGCTCTCGCAGAGCGTCACGGGCCCGTCGGCCCCCGGCGCGACGGTGACGCTGAAGGTCAGCAGCGGGGTGGTGCCCCGGACCGAGCCGCGGCCGACCACCAGCGCCCCGCTGCCGCCCCCGCCGCCGCCCGTCGTCGCGCCGGCGGCGCCGCGCTACACCCCCGGGCCGCCCCCGACCCCCACCGACTACGTCCCGGGCCCGCAGGCCCCGGTCGTCACCATCCCCCCGCTTGTGCCTGGGCTAGGTCAACCATGAGCTCGACCGTCCGTTTGTGCGGCGGAAACTAATCGCTCCTGGCTTGTGCTGTTTGCACACCTCGCATCTTGGCCGCCTGGTTGTTCGCTACAACCATTTCTCCGCCCTAGCGATCGGGAGCACCTTTTGAACCGCGCCACTCCGCTTGGCGCGATATTGGTGCAACGCAAGTGATTGAAGGACGGTCGACGGCAGAGACCATTGACGTGAACGAATGTCGGCAATCACGTTGCCATCCACGCCTTTTGAAGCGCCGAAGACCTCGTCGTCTCGCTGCGTGAGCCTGCCGCCAAATTCATGACACCAACTAATTGCGTCCAAGAGCGTCGCGATGGGTGCACGCCGGGCCGAAACCGCATCCATCAACATCAAGGAGACCGCGGTCGCCTGACTTTGAGTTAGCGAAACCTTCCCAACTTTACTCAAAACAAGTTTGAGAAGGCTATCAGGATCATGCCGCCTCCAAACCAAGAACGCTGCGGCGTCCAATTCTTCTGTCCAAGTGGAACTGATTTTCTGTTTTTTTCGGCCGGAGATCGAGTGATACTTGTTCATGTAATGAACTAAAGTATTGACATCTGCCGCCGACGCTTTCGAAATTGTCTCCCTAACCGTCGGTTGCAAGCCGTCCAACACCTCGCAGTCCGCCCAAACAGAGAGAGCTAAGAGCCAAAGAAAGCGGTCGGAATCGCTAGCAATACCGTCCGCCATCTTTGACCACCACTTCAATTGCGACCGGCGCAGCCTCGCGTTTCGCATTCGACTGGTCAGCGGAAACGTTTCATCAAAGAGATTATTCGCTCCCGCTCCGCGCTCCGTGCCAGAAACAATCGCTGCGGACATAACTGCTAGTCCGATTGAAGCACGCGACCGACCAGCGAGAAGTTCGAGAGCGCCGATTGCCGTTGTCCATGGGGCAAGAGAACTCGATACTGGGCCATCTAGACAGTGCTCAACCACCATTGCGACATTTGCAATTCCTTCCTCCGTTAGTTCGAAAGAGGTGTCGAGAGCGAGTGGCTCGTAACCTGCATTCTTGTACGGAAACCGCCATGACTCCGTCAACAATTCGAACCACAGTTCGCCGTTGGCGCAATCTTGAATCCGGCCGACGGCACCCTTTCTCGCCAAGGTCCCGCTATAATCGCACGCCGCCTGAGACAGAACACCACGCAACGCAGCTTGCCTTGTCCGGGCAGAACTGTTTGCCAAAACAACATCGCAGCGGCCCAGGATGTCCCAGGCTTCGAGATCGCTATCCGATTGGTCATCGATTCGATCTACAACGTCGTCTGATACCCCATCAAGTATGCCCAACCAGCCTGCAATGCGAATCCAGGTCGAATTGTCGGACGGGTGGCGAATTTGGAAGAAACTCTTCCACCAATCAATGAGATCGGGTCGCTCACCATTGACGTTTAAGGCCCGAGCAAGATGGAAGGCACGGTCCGTATCCCCGTCCCGCGATAACTCTTGTTTCAAAGCAGCGACTAACTCCGCTCGACCTCCCCCGATAGGCAATTGAAGCGCGCCCTCTGTTCCAGCGCTTAAGGAAATTGGAGAATCGAACAGGATTGCGAGCCGCAGCCCTTCGTCGGCTAGAACGCTCGAGACAACTCGTCGTGCAGACTTTGGAGATTGCGAAAATACCAGATCGACAAGTAATGCAGAAGCTAGCGCCCTCGGGAAGATCGCAAAGGTCGCAGCTTGATTTTCCACAAGTTCACAAACTCGATCAGCCAGGTCTGACAGTTCACCTTTACTGAAACACCCGGCGTAGAAGCGCGTTACGTTTAACCAGTACGGGTTGGGCGCAATCCCATCAAATCGATCAGGCTTAGTTCCACGGCGTTCCCTGCCAACGGGCGAATACGGCGCAGTATCGTACAGAAAGCGGGCCGCAAAGTATTCCCGCAAGGGCTGCACCTCGAACTCATAGGTACCTTCCGTTCGAGACACTAGAGCCACTACACGTTCCACGACACCCAAGAGCAGACTGTCTACTAGCGATTCGTTGTGTCCGTCGCGGACGAGATATTCAGCCAGCAGCACCTTTAGCGCTTCGACTCCAATACGACCGCTGCCACCAGTATATTCGGCACCGGCATGTAGAAAAAATGCCAGATAACGATGGATATCGATTAACAACTCGCGATTGTCACGTACGACATCGCTCTTCTCTGACTCTCGGTTCAGAAACGTTTCGATGTACGTGTCGTACAACTCCGTTCGCTTATCGGGCAGGCTGGGACCCCGGAGATGAAGTAGGCTCAACAAGATTGACAATTGCATCGTATTCGAAGCTAGGTCCGCCATATGTGGTTGGCGCAGTTTTGTTTCCAACATCTCTGCGAGGTCCGACACTTCCGATGGGCCTAATTGACGCGCTTTCGACCATCTGCTCGTGTATTGACGTGCCAATTCTGGCGAAATTTGCGACAGTTTCAAGAAGCAGAATGTATCACTGCTAAACGTTGGAGCATTTGCGAGCGCTGTCGGACGGCTTGTGACCACAACTGAGAATTGGTCGCTTTGCTGCCGTAGTCTCGCAACGGCAGCTGACACTTCATCAACAGCAAGTTGACGAGTCACCAAATCGGCCACCTCGTCGAGAGCATCCAAGATTACAACAACAGGACTGTCGCGACAGACTTGAAGAAAGTCATCTACCGAAAAACTGGCCCCACCCGAGTTCTGGCGAACATGTGCCGCAAGGCACGCTTCCAACGAATGCGCTTCAGCATGCAAGGGCTCATCGATTCCACCCCACGGATCACGACCGTTAATCCAAACTGCAAGATCCCGCATTTCAATCTTGAACACCAACTTGAGCGGACTGTTCACAATTTGGTTACCCAAATAGCCCGCCTTGAATGAGTCACCTAGTAATCTTTGCCGGTGAACTTGTGCCATGAATTGAGCTAGTGTCGACTTTCCTTGGCCAGGAGCCCCCTCTAAAACTACGAGAGGCTGCGCTTCGGAAAACTCTGTGTCCAGAAGAAGTTCAGATGCGCCGAGCTCAAAGGGCAGCCCAAGAGTTGACACACTCGCCGCCTGACCACCTCGGCTCAAACGGAAGCGTGCGCGACTTCTCATGATCGCCGGTCCCACCTCGTCGTCGCCACCACGTTGACGTGCTTGACGGTTCAGCACGCCAATAAAGTCGCTTAGTACGGAAGACCTAGCTGAGCTTGAACCCTTTAAGACTGGTTCCGCTGGAACATCAACATATAGATCAAACAACGGGCTTGGCAGCAGTTCGGCCTGCTTAAACCTTACTGTCTCATCTAGTTTATGCTGCGCCGCGAAATAGCTGCGTAGCGCGTTGTTTCGACGCTCCGCGGCGGGACCGCCGCGACCCATCCACAGTTGCCTTAAAACATCAGGTCCATTCAGTAGCGCGGGGTACCTCATCTTCAAGTCAAAATTTACGTCTAGTCGCCTATCTAAATCTTCGCGCCACCAACATGTTGCTGGCAACTCAAGCGTCTCGTCGAGAAAGCTTTGAACCCTGTCGACCCTTCCCGTATCCAGGTGAGAAGTCCCTGGAACGTTGACAATAAGGTGATAGGAGGATGCACCCCGCTCAATAAGACGCTTGATTTTCTTCATCTCGCCTTGAACTGCTTCGATTACCCACTTGACTGGGTCGTCCAATTTCCTATAATCGCGAGAGAATTTGACTTGATAGATCGTCCGGTCGTTGGTTTCGGGGTCAGTTCGGAAGCCATCACGCCCTCCGTCGGGCATTCCAACTGGCAAGCACTGCACGCCTGGGAATTCAGATACCAGCAGGGCTTGACATACCATCTGAAACTGTTCGTCCAGGAGTTGCTCGTAGTCGTAGGCCATACTCTCTTCCTCACTCCCACTCGATGGTGCCCGGCGGCTTGCTCGTCACGTCGAGCACCACGCGGTTGACCTCGGCGACCTCGTTGGTGATGCGGGTGGAGATGCGCTCGAGCACGTCGTAGGGCACCCGGGTCCAGTCCGCGGTCATCGCGTCCTCGCTGGACACCGGCCGCAGCACCACGGGGTGGCCGTAGGTGCGGCCGTCGCCCTGCACCCCCACCGAGCGCACGTCGGCCAGCAGCACCACCGGGCACTGCCAGATCTCGCCGTCCAGCCCGGCAGCGGTCAGCTCCTGGCGCACCACCAGGTCGGCGGCGCGCAGCGTGACCAGCCGGTCGGCCGTCACCTCGCCGACGATGCGGATGGCCAGGCCCGGGCCGGGGAACGGCTGGCGGCCGACGATCTCCTCGGGCAGGCCGAGCTCGCGGCCCACGGCCCGGACCTCGTCCTTGAACAGCAGCCGCAGCGGCTCGACGAGGGAGAACTCGACGTCGTCGGGCAGCCCGCCCACGTTGTGGTGGCTCTTGATCGTCGCCGTGCCGGAGCCGCCGCCGGACTCGACGACGTCGGGGTACAGCGTGCCCTGCACGAGGAAGTCGACGGAGCCCGGCGCACCCTCGAGGACCTCCGCGGTGGCCCGCTCGAAGGCCCGGATGAACTCCCGACCGATGGCCTTGCGCTTGGTCTCGGGGTCCGACGTGCCGGCGAGGGCGTCGAGGAACACCTGCTCGGCGTCGACGGTGACGAGCCGGGCCCCGGTGGCGGCGACGAAGTCCTGCTCCACCTGCTCGCGCTCCCCGGCCCGCAGCAGCCCGTGGTCGACGAACACGCACGTCAGCCGGTCGCCGATGGCGCGCTGCACCAGGGCCGCGGCCACCGCCGAGTCGACCCCGCCGGAGAGCCCGCAGATGGCCCGGCCGTCGCCGACCTGGGTGCGCACCTGCTCGACGAGGCCCTCGGCGATGTTCGCCGCGGTCCAGGTGCCCTCGATGCCGGCCACGTCGTGCAGGAAGCGGTGGAGCACCTCCTGGCCGTGCGGGGAGTGGTGCACCTCGGGGTGGTACTGCACCCCGGCCATGCGCCGCGCCCGGTCCTCGAACGCGGCCACCGGCGCCCCGGGGCTGGTGGCGGTGACGGTGAACCCGGGCGGGGCGGCGGTGACGGCGTCGCCGTGGCTCATCCACACCTGCTGCGACGGCGGCAGCCCGTCGTGCAGCGCGCCGCCCTGCGCGGTCAGCTCGGTGCGGCCGTACTCCCGGGTGCCGGTCTCGGCCACGGTGCCGCCCAGCGCGCCGGCCATGGCCTGGAACCCGTAGCAGATGCCGAGCACGGGCACCCCGGCCTCGAGCAGGGCCGGGTCGAGGGCGGGGGCGTCGTCGACGTAGACGCTGGACGGGCCGCCGGAGAGCACGATCGCGGCCGGGTCCCGGGCGAGCAGCTCGGCGACGGGGGTGTCGTGGGCGACGACCTCGGAGTACACGTTCGCCTCGCGCACCCGCCGGGCGATCAGCTGGGCGTACTGCGCACCGAAGTCGACGACGAGCACCGGCCGGTCGTCGGTGGGCGGGGCCTGCTCGGGCGGCGGGGCGTCGGGCCTGGGGTCGTCGGGCACCGGTGGAGACTACTGGCCGGGCCCCCCGGGACCGTCGAGCAGCGCCCGGCCCCGGGGCGAGAGGCGGTAGCCGACGTCGAGCGACTCGGTGAGCCCCAGCTCCTTGAGCTTGCGGACGTCACGCTTGAACACCAGCGTCTCCAGCCCGCGCCGGGCGGCGAGGTCGGGCGCGCGGACCCCCTCGTTCGCCGCGACGAGCGCCAGCACCGGCCGCGTCCACGCCCCGTGCCGCGACGCCGCGTCGAGCCGGTCCAGCCGGGCGAGCAGCGCGGCCCGGTCGTCGTCGGTCAGGTCGGCGTCCTCGCGCAGCGCGACCCGCGGGTCCTCCCCCGCCCACCGCAGCCCCACCCGGTGCACGGGCCGCTCGGGGTGGGCGGCCAGCCGGTGGCGCAGCTCGGCCAGCGTCGACGCACCCGCCCGGTGGGCCTCCGCCGCGGTGATGGCCCGCAGCGGCACCCGGTCGACCGAGGTCACCTCGAGCAGGCCCACCGCGGTGCGCATCCGGGTGCCGACCACCAGCCGCGGCCGGTCCCACCGCCGGAAGGCCAGGTCCACCCGCCCCTCGCGGATGGCCGCCAGCTCGGCCGGACGGATCAGCACCGGTCAGGCCGGGACGCGGGCCGACTCCCCCTGGCGGACCGCCACCACGGGCAGCCGGAGCCGCAGCGCGCCCGGGGCGTCCTCGGGCACCACCGGCGCCTGCGGCGCGACGGGGTCGAGCCGCTGGTAGTCGCGGCCCTGCTCGGGGCGCGCGTCGGCCTCGCCCTTGTTGGGCCACAGCGAGAACGCCCGCTCGGCCTGGGCGGTGATGGTCAGCGACGGGTTGACCCCGAGGTTCGCCGAGATCGCGGCACCGTCCACGACGGACAGTCCCGGGTAGCCGTGCACCCGGTGGTAGGGGTCGATGACGCCGTGCTCGGCGTCCGCCCCGATCACGGCGCCGCCGATGAAGTGGGCGGTGAGCGGGATGTCCGCGATCTCGCCCCACGTGCCGCCGGCCACGCCGTCGATCTTCTCCGCGATGCGCCGCACGGCCTCGTTGCCCACCGGGATCCACGTGGGGTTCGGCTCGCCGTGGCCCTGCTTGCTGGTCAGCTTGCGGCCCCGGCCCAGCAGCCGGCGCTTGGTGAACGTGGTGATCGAGTTGTCCAGGTTCTGCATGACCAGGGCGATGACGGTGCGCTCGGACCAGTTCCGCACCGAGACGATGCGGAGGAACTGCAGCGGGTGGCTCACGAGCTGGCGCAGGAAGTCGACCCAGCGCGGGTAGGGCTTGCCGCCCTCGGTCTGCAGGGTCTGCAGCAGGCCCATGGCGTTGGAGCCCTTGCCGTAGCGGCACGGCTCGATGTGGGTGTCGGCGTCGGGGTGCCACGACGAGGTGATGGCCACGCCCTGGGTGAAGTCGTCCTCGGGGACCTTGTAGGCGCCCGCCCCCACGATGGACTCGGAGTTGGTGCGGGTGAGCCGGCCCAGGGTGTCCGACAGCCGCGGCAGGCGGCCGGAGTCCTTCATGTCGAACAGCAGGTTCTGGGTGCCCCAGGACCCGGCGGCCAGCACGACCTGGCCCGCGGTGAGGGTGCGCCGGCCCTTGCGGACCCAGCGACCGGTGCGCTCGGTGCCCACCACCCAGGTGCCGTCGCTGCGCTCCTCCAGCGAGGTCGCCGTGGTCAGCGGCAGCACCTCGGCCCCGGCCCGCTCGGCCAGCGCGAGGTAGTTCTTGACCAGGGTGTTCTTGGCGCCCACGCGGCAGCCCGTCATGCAGGAGCCGCACTCGGTGCAGCCGGTGCGCGACGGGCCCACCCCGCCGAAGTAGGGGTCCTCGACGGTGCGGCCCGGCTCGCCGAAGTACACCCCGACGGGGGTCGGGTGGAACGTGTCGCCCACCCCCATGTCCTCGGCGACGGCCTGCATCACCACGTCGGCGGGGGTGTGGGTGGGGTTGGTGACGACGCCCAGCATGCGGCTGGCCTGCTCGTAGTGGTCCTGCAGCTCGTCGTGCCAGTCGGTGATGCCCGCCCACTGCGGGTCCTGGAAGAACGGCGCCGTCGGCTTGTAGAGCGTGTTCGCGTAGACCAGCGAGCCGCCGCCGACCCCGGCGCCGGCCAGGATCAGCACGTCGCGCAGCAGGTGGATGCGCTGGATGCCGAAGCAGCCCAGCTTGGGCGCCCACAGGTACTTGCGCAGGTCCCACGAGGTGGCTGCGTGCTCGCTGTCGGTGAAGCGGCGGCCCGCCTCGAGCACGCCGACCCGGTAGCCCTTCTCGGTCAGCCGCAGCGCCGCGACGCTGCCCCCGAACCCGGAGCCGACGACCAGCACGTCGTAGTCCAGCCGGCTGCCCGACCCGGTCGACCTGCGCGCACGTCCCACCGTCAGTACCTCCCTGTACCAGCGACCGCGGCCCGACCTACCGGCCGGTAACCGTGATTCACGGTAACCCACACCGGCGTCGGGACGCCCACCCGCTGGTGCCGGGGGCTAGCGGGAGGCGACCGTCAGCTCGACCTTCTGGAACTCCTTGAGCGTGGTGTAGCCGCTCTTGGCCATCGACCGGCGCAGCCCGCCGACCAGGTTGACCGAGCCGAACGGGTCGTCCGACGGACCGTTGAGCACCTGCGCGAGCGGCCGGCGCTCCCCCAGGGGGTCCACGGGCAGGAACGCGCCGCGCGGCATGGACGGGTGCGCCGCGGCGGACGGCCAGTACCAGCCCCCGCCGGCGGCCTCCGCGGCCGCGGCGAGCGGGGCACCCACGACGACGGCGTCCGCGCCGCAGGCGATGGTCTTGGCCAGGTCGCCCGAGGAGTGCACGTCCCCGTCGGCGATGACGTGGACGTAGCGCCCGCCGGTCTCGTCGAGGTAGTCCCGGCGCGCGGCCGCCGCGTCGGCGATCGCGGTGGCCATGGGGACCCCGATGCCCAGCACCTCGCCGGTCGTCGTCGCCCCCGGGGTGGAGCCGTAGCCGACGATGACCCCGGCGGCCCCGGTGCGCATGAGGTGCAGCGCGGTGCGGTGGTCGCTGACCCCGCCCGCCACCACGGGCACGTCGAGCTCGGCGATGAACGTCTTGAGGTTGAGCGGCTCGCCGTCCCCGGCGACGTGCTCGGCGGAGATGATCGTCCCCTGCACCACGAGCAGCTCGACCCCCGCGGCGAGCAGGCCTGGGGTGAGCGCGCGGGCGTTCTGCGGGCTCACCCGCACCGCCACTGTCACCCCGGCGTCGCGCACCTGCGCCACGGCCGCGGCCAGCAGGTCCGGCTGCAGCGGGGCCGCGTGCGCCCGCTGCAGCATCCGGATCGCCTCGGTGTCGTCGTCGTCGGTCGCGGCGGCGTGGGTGATGCCCTCCAGGACGTCCTCGACGTCGGCGTGCCGCGCCCACAGGCCCTCGCCGTTGACGACGCCGAGCCCGCCGAGGCGGCCGAGCTCGATGGCGAACTCCGGGGACACCAGCGCGTCGGTGGGGTGGGCCAGCAGCGGCAGGTCGAAGCGGTAGGCGTCGAGCTGCCAGGCGGTGGAGACGTCCTGCGAGGACCGGGTGCGCCGGGACGGGACGATGTCGACGTCCTCGAGCTGGTAGGTGCGGCGGGCGGTGCGGCCCATGCCGATCTCGACGAGGTCGCGCACGGGCGAGCCCCCTTCTGCGGGTGGTCGTGGCTACGAGTGGGTGGGCGCCGGCCCCGGGCCGGTCAGCGGGAGGTGTAGTTCGGGGCCTCGACGGTCATGGTGATGTCGTGCGGGTGGCTCTCGGTCAGCCCCGCCGCCGTGATCTGCACGAACTGGGCGCGCTGCAGGTCGGCGATGGTGCTCGCGCCCGTGTAGCCCATGGCCGAGCGAAGCCCGCCGACGAGCTGGTGGGTGACCTGGGAGAGCGGCCCGCGGAAGGGCACCCGGCCCTCGATGCCCTCGGGGACCAGCTTGTCCTCCGAGAGGACGTCGTCCTGGAAGTAGCGGTCCTTGGAGTAGGAGGGCGACGTCGCCCCCGCGGCGCCGCGGCCGGCCATGGCGCCGAGCGAGCCCATCCCGCGGTAGGTCTTGAACTGCTTGCCGTTGACCAGGATGAGCTCCCCCGGGCTCTCCGCGGTGCCGGCGAGCAGGGAGCCGAGCATGACGGTGCTGGCGCCCGCGGCGAGCGCCTTGGCGATGTCGCCGGAGTACTGCAGCCCGCCGTCGGCGACGACGGGGACGCCCGCGGGGCCGCAGACGGCGACGGCCTCGAGGATGGCGGTGATCTGCGGCGCGCCCACCCCGGCCACAACCCGGGTGGTGCAGATGGAGCCGGGGCCGACGCCCACCTTGACCGCGTCCGCGCCCGCCTCGACCAGCGCGGCCGCCCCGGCGCGGGTGGCGACGTTGCCGCCGATGACCTCGACCCGGCCCCCGAGCTCGGCCTTGAGCTTGCTGACCATGTCCAGGACCTGGCGGTTGTGGCCGTGCGCGGTGTCGACGACGAGCACGTCCACCCCGGCGTCGACCAGGCCCATCGAGCGGACCCAGGCGTCGTCGCCGATGCCCACGGCCGCCCCGACGAGCAGCCGGCCGTCCGCGTCCTTGGTGGCGTCGGGGTGCTGCTCGGTCTTGACGAAGTCCTTGACCGTGATCAGCCCGCGCAGCCCGCCGTGCCCGTCGACGATGGGCAGCTTCTCGATCTTGTGCCGCCGCAGCAGGCCCAGCGCGGCGTCGGCAGTGACGCCCTCGCGGGCGGTGATCAGCGGCGCCGGCGTCATCACCTCGGCCACGCGGCGGCTCTGGTCCATCTCGAAGCGCATGTCGCGGTTGGTGCAGATCCCCACGAGCTGCCCGGCGTCGTCGACCACGGGCAGCCCGGAGATGCGGAAGCGGGCGCACAGCGCGTCGACCTCGGCGAGGGTCATGTCCGGTGAGCAGGTGACGGGGTCGGTGACCATGCCGGCCTCGGAGCGCTTCACCGTCTCGACCTGGGCGGCCTGGTCGCCCGCCGAGAGGTTGCGGTGCAGCACGCCCATCCCGCCGGCGCGGGCCATGGCGATGGCCATCCGCGACTCGGTCACGGTGTCCATGGCCGAGCTGACCAGCGGGGTGCGCAGCCGGATGCCGCGGGTGAGCCGGCTCGAGGTGTCCGCCTCGGCAAGCACCACCTCCGACGCGGCGGGCAGCAGGAGCACGTCGTCGAAGGTCAGCCCGACCATCGCGATCTTGGTCGGGTCGTCCCCGCCGGTGGGCACGCGTTCCGTGGTGCTGCTCATCCGGAGGGCCTCCTCGGCTGGTGGGGACCGCGCCATCGTATCGGCCCGGCGGGGTGCGCCACTCCCCCGGGCGGGGCGCTCCCCGCGGGGCCCGGCCGGGGGTCCACCACTGGATCACCGGGCGGTCTCCTGCGTACCGTGGGGACGTGCGCGACCACCTGCCCCCGGGTCTCCCCCCGGACCCGTTCGCCGGGGACCCGGCCGACCCGTCCGCGGCGCTCGACGCGCTCGAGCCCGGCGAGCCGCTCGACCCCGAGGAGCGCGCCGCCGTCGAGGAGGACCTCGCCGACCTGGCCGTGTACGAGGCCCTGCTGGTCGACCGCGGGGTGCGCGGGCTCGTCGTGTCCTGCGAGGACTGCCACGCCGAGCACTACCACGACTGGGACATGCTGCGGGCGAACCTGCTGCAGCTGCTGGTGGACGGCACCGTCCGCCCGCACGAGCCCGCCTTCGACCCGCACCCCGACGCCTACGTCACGTGGGACTACTGCCGCGGCTACGCCGACGCCGTGACCGCCGAGGAGCACTTCGACGCCTGACCGGGTCGGCCCCGTCAGCCCGTCGGGGGCGTGGGGCTCTCCATCGGCGCAGCCGGGGATGGGGCGGGCGACGTCGTCGACGGCTCGGCCGTCGTGGTCGTGACCGGTGCGGGGGAGGTCGTCGTCGGCGTGGGCTGCGTGGAGGGCGCCGGGGCGGGTGTCCCCGTGGGGGACGCGGCGGTCGGCGCGGGGCTCACCGGCGCCGGGGTCGCGACCGGACCGGGGGGACGCGGTGCGACGGGGGGCGTCGGGGCGCCCGTCGTGGGAGCCGCGGCGGGCGCGGACGTCAAGCCCCCCGGGCGGGGCACCGCCACGACGGCCGCCGCCCCCCAGGCCCGGGTCAGCTGCTCGTAGCGCTCGCGCTGCTCGGGCGCCACCGCCGTGCCCGCGCGCGCCAGGGCGGCGTCGGCCCGGGCGAGCGCCTCGCCGGCGTCGGCGGGCCGGCCCTCGGCCAGGGCGCGCGAGGCGTCGGCCAGCGCGGTGTCGGCCACGACCTGGGCCACCTCGGCCCGGGCCCGATCGGCGAACACGACCTGGGTGACGCCGAACAGCGGGTCCCCGGGCCCGGCGTCGTGGGCCCCCACGCCCGCGAGCCCCAGCAGCACCACCGCCTCGGCCGCGGCGGCCG
>NZ_BAAGQZ010000042.1:26667-28756 GCF_054783215.1 Rhodococcus aerolatus
TCATCGGCGCGGCGTCGATCGCGGCGCACAAGCGGCCCAGCAGCCGGGCCACCTTGTCGTCGCCGCCGGGTGCGGGCCGCGGCGGGCGGGCGCCGAGCGCGTCGAGCAGCGCGTCGTCCGCCGCGACCGCGGCCAGGTCGGCGCTCTCCCGGTCCCCGCTCACGTCGTCCTCCCCCCGTCGCCCGTCGTCCCGTCGCTCGTCGTCCTGCCGCCCGCACCCCTGCCGTCCGTGTCCCCGTCGCGTGCGGCCAGCTCCTCGCGCAGGCGGGCCAGGGCGCGGTGCTGCGCGACCCGCACCGCGCCCGCGGTGCTGCCGAGGGTGCTGGCCGTCTCCTCCGCCGACATCCCCACCACCAGGCGCAGCACCACCACCTCGCGCTGCCGCTCGGGCAGCACGTCGAGCAGCTCGGCCACCCGCGCGGCGGCGTCGGCGTCGAGCGCCCGCTGCTCCGGGCCCTGCTCGGGCGTCGGCTCCTCGGGCACCTCGGCGACGGGGTCCGAGCGGCTGCGGGAGCCGGACCGGTGGACGTCGGCGACCTTGTGCGCGGCGATGCCGTAGACGAAGGCCATGAAGGGCCGGCCCTGGTCGCGGTAGCGCGGGAGTGCGGTCAGCACGGCCAGACACACCTCCTGCGCGACGTCGTCAGCGGACACCCCTGCCACCCCGGCGGGGCCCACCCGCGCCCGGCAGTACCGCACGAGCACCGGGCGGACCACCGCCAGCACGCGGGACAGCGCCGCGCGCTCGCCGCGCACCGCAGCCGCGACGAGCGCCTCGTCGAGTTCGTCCCCCGGGTGAGACATCGTCTCCCAGGCTGTCACCGTTACCGCGGCGGCGGTGCCCGGGGTGCGGGACGGTCAGCTCAGGAGACGAAGCCGCGGCGGAACCCGTGCGCCACGGCCTGCGCCCGGTCGCGCACGCCGAGCTTGCGGAACAGCCGCCGGGCGTGGGTCTTGACCGTGTCCTCGGACAGGTAGAGCTCCCGGCCGATCTGGCCGTTGCTCTTGCCCTGGCTCATCCCCCGCAGCACCTGCATCTCGCGGTCGGTGAGCCGGATCCCCGGGTCGGCCGCTCCCGGCACGTCGCCGCGCGCCGAGCTGGACACCGTGTGGGCGAGGGCGGCGACCAGCTCGGTGCGGGTCGCGTCCCAGCGCAGGTAGCCCCGGGCGCCGCCGGCGATGGCCGCGGCGATCGAGGCCGAGTCGTCCGGGGCGCCGAACACGATCACGTCGGCGCCGGGGTGCGCACCGACCAGGCGGCGCGTGGCCTCGACCCCGGTGGGGACGGCGCGCTGGGTGCCGACGAGGACGAGGCCGGCCGGTGCGCGGGCGTACCGCGCCAGGAGCTCGTCCCCCGTGCTCACCGTGTCGATGGCGGTGATGCCCGGCACCGCCGCCATCGCACGCGACAGGCCCTCCCGCACCGCGCGCCGATCGTCACAGACGATCACTGTGGTCACGGCCCGCTCCTGTCTGCGCCTCGGTGGTGCGCACGCCGGCCCCCGCCGCCGCCTGCTCCCCCGTCCCGCGGCGGGTACGCCGCGCGGCCGGGAGAAGACCACCCCTGTACGTGATGATCCAAGCACACTCAGTGGCCATTTCGGACACGGCCGCCCCTCGAGCCGCCCCCGCTGGACCCCGACCGGGCGCCCGCAGCGCCTGGACCAGCAGGGACGCCGCCCAGGCCAGTGGTGACAAACCGTGACCGACCGCCTCCGCGGCGACGCCGTCGGCGACCGCCGCAGCCCGGTCCGGGTCGGCACCGGCCAGGGCGGCGGCGAGCACGAGGCGGGACTTCACGCCGTGGCGCACCGAGCCGCCCGCCTCGGCCGGGCCCACGGCGGCCCGTGCCGCGACGAGAGCGGCGTCCGGCTCGTCGAGCCGCAGGGCCGCCTCGGCCCGCACCCAGCCGAGCCGCACCTCGAGCCGGCGGGCCGCAGCGACGTCGTCCGGCGACAGCCCGTCCGGGCCGGTGGGCAGCCCCGCTGACAGCTCCGCGACCACGTCCCCGGCCGCGGCCAGGAGCCGCCGGGCGACGGCCGGGGTGGGGCCGCCCAGCGCGTCCGCGGCCAGCCCGGTCAGCGCGCCG
>NZ_BAAGQZ010000043.1:0-79378 GCF_054783215.1 Rhodococcus aerolatus
AGTTCAAGACCTACCGCGGGATGGGCTCGCTCGGCGCCATGGCCGGCCGCGGCGCCGCGGGGGCGACGCGCGGGCCTCGCGCTGCTCGGGCTCGGCGCGGTCGTTCTCGTCGGCGGCCTGCTCCGCGACCCGGACCGCGTCGAGCAGTCCCGCCGCCTGGCACCCCCCTCGGCGGGGCTGCCGCTGGGCGCCGACGCCGTGGGGCGCGACCTGTGGGCCCGGCTCGCGCACGGGGCCCTGCCCACCCTGGGCACCGCGGTGGACGTGAGCGCGGTGTGCCTCGGGATCGGACTGGCGGTCGGGGTGCTCGCCCGCACCGCGGCCGCCCCGGCCCCCGCGGTCGTCCTCGCCGTCACCCCGCCCGCCCTCGTCGGGGTGGTGGTGGCCGGCACCACGGGCCCGGGCGCCGGTGGGGCCGCGCTGGCGGTGGCCCTCGTGGCGTGGACCCCGCTGGCGGTGCACGCCCGCACCGCCGCAGCCACCGAGCGGGCGTCGGCGCACGTCGCCGCGGCCCGGTCGCTCGGCGCGGGCCCGGCCCACCTGCTGCGCCGCCACGTGCTGCCCGGGGTCCTCGGCCCGGTGCTCGCCCACGCCCTGGTGCGGCTGCCCGGGGTGGCGCTGGCGCTGGCCGCCCTCGGGTTCCTGGGCCTCGGCGCGCCGCCGCCGTCCCCGGAGTGGGGGGCGCTGCTGGCCGAGGGGGCGGCCTACGTCGAGCGGGCCCCCTGGGCGGTGGCCGTGCCCGCGGCCGGGCTGCTGTGGCTGGGCGCCGTCGCGGCCTGCGCCCCCGCGCTGCTCGCCCGCAGCAGCGCGAAGCCGCTCGCACCCGGGTACGGCGTCGCCCCGAACGCCCCGGTGAGGTCGTCGGTGACGACGAGCCCGGCCGCGGCGAGCGCGGCGCGCAGCTCCGGTCCGGCCATCCCATCCGGGAAGGGCAGCCCCGCCCGGGTGTAGCTCCGCGCGAAGCGGTCGGTGGCCACGGGGTCCGCGGCGTCCTCGGCGGACCACCGCGCGTCGCTGAGCAGCAGCGAGCCGCCGGGGCGCAGCCGGTGCGCCCACGCGTGCAGAGCCGCGGCGGGGTCGGGCAGGGTCCACAGCACGTTGCGGGCGCACAGGAGGTCGACCGCGGGCCCGGGCGGGGCGGTCGCGTCACCCCGGGACCACGTCACGTGCAGGCCCCGCTCGGCGGCGGTGCGGGCGGCGACGGCGAGCATCCCCGTCGAGGAGTCGACGCCGCGCACCCGGTGGCCCAGCGCGGCCAGCTCGAGGGCGAGGAAGCCGGTGCCGCAGCCGACGTCGAGCACGTCCAGCGGCGGGTCGGCCGGCAGCGCCGCGGCGAGCACCGCGTGCCACGCGGCCCGCGCGGGGTGCTGGCCCGGCTGGGCGTCGTAGGCGTGCGCGCCGGTGTCCGCGGCGCGGGTGTCCCAGTACGCGACGCGGTCGGCCGCTGCGGTGCTCACCGGCAACACCCAACCACTTGCAACACGGTCGCAGCAACGACCCTGGCGCAACAACGCCTCCCGAGACGCAGGTAGCGGGCTTCCTGCACCCGTGACGTGCCTCGGGCGAGCAGGAAGCCCGCTACGTGCGGGTAGGACGGGGTCGGGTCAGGCCTTGCTGATCTGGTCCCAACCCTCGACGGACTCGGGGCTGCGGGGCTCGGGGCCGACGTAGAGCGCGGCCGGGCGGACGAGCTTGCCCAGGCGCTTCTGCTCCAGGATGTGCGCGGCCCAGCCGGCGGTCCGCCCGGAGGTGAACATCGCCGGCATCATGTGCGTCGGCACCTGGGCGAAGTCCAGGATGACCGCGGCCCAGAACTCGACGTTGGTCTCGATGGGCCGGTCGGGGCGCCGCTCGCGCAGCTCGGCCAGCGCGGCCTGCTCCAGCGCCGCCGCGACCTCGTAGCGGGGGGCGCCGAGCTCCTTGCACTTGTCGCGCAGCACGCGGGCGCGGGGGTCCTCGGCCCGGTACACCCGGTGCCCGAAGCCCATGAGCTTCTCCTTGCGGTCGAGGATGCCCTTGACCAGCGCGCGGGGGTCCCCGGTCTCCTCGGACTCGGAGATCATGGGCAGCACACGGGCCGGCGCGCCACCGTGCAGCGGGCCGGACATGGCACCGATCGCCCCGGACATGGCGGCGGCCACGTCGGCGCCCGTGGAGGCGATGACCCGGGCGGTGAAGGTGGAGGCGTTCATGCCGTGCTCTGCGGCGGAGACCCAGTAGGCGTCGATGGCCTCGACGTGGCGGGGGTCCGGGTCGCCCTGCCAGCGGGTCATGAAGCGCTCGGTGATCGTGGTGCACTCGTCGATGCGCGACTGCGGCACCGCGGGCTGGTGGATGCCGCGGGCGGACTGGGCGACGTAGGACAGGGCCATCACGGACGCGCGGGCGAGCTGGTCGCGGGCCGTCTCGTCGTCGATGTCGAGCAGCGGCTGGTAGCCCCAGATCGGGGCGAGCATCGCCAGGCCCGCCTGCACGTCCACCCGGACGTTCCCGGTGTGGATGGGCAGCGGGAAGGGCTCGGCCGGGGGCAGCCCGGGGCCGAACTTGCCGTCGACCAGCAGCGCCCACACGTTGCCGAAGGTGATGCCGTTGCCGACGAGGTCGGTGATGTCGACGCCGCGGTACCGCAGCGCCCCGCCGTCCTTGTCGGGCTCCGCGATCTCGGTCGTGAAGGCGAGGACGCCCTCCAGGCCGGAGACGAAGTCGTCGGGGATCTTGCTGGAGGACGCGGCTGGTGAGCCGGCCTGCACTGGAGCCGCCATCGGGGGTGCTTCCTCCTCGTCGAGGCTGTTCGCGAGGGCGCTGGTCGCGCCGCGCGGCTGAGCGTATCCGGGCCAACCCTGCCCCCCGAGCCCGCGGGAGGCAACGTCGGGGCCGGTGGCGCCGGGTGCCGGGTCGGCCGGTCGGGTCCCGGGCGGCGGGCAGCGGTAGCGTCCGGCGGGTGGCAGACCCCAGCCCCGCGCGCGCGGACGGCGCCCCCGACCTCGCGGACATGCGCGTGGCCTACGAGCCCGGCTCCGTGGGGCTGGCCGAGCTGGTCGAGGAGACCCTCGCGCCGACGTGGCACGAGCAGCTGGGCCGGTGGCTCGCCGAGGCCACCGACGCCGGGGTCGTCGAGCCCAACGCGATGGTCCTGGCCACCGCCGACACCTCCGGGCGGGCGTCGAGCCGAACCGTGCTGTGCAAGGGCCTCGACGAGCGCGGCGTCGTCTTCTACTCCAACCACACCTCCGCCAAGGGCCACCAGCTGCGCGACACCCACTGGGCCAGCGCCACGTTCCCCTGGTACCCGCTGCAGCGCCAGGTCCACGTCCGCGGCGTCGCCGACCGCATCGGCGCCGAGGAGACCGAGCAGTACTGGCGCACCCGGCCGCGGGGCTCGCAGCTGGGCGCGTGGGCGTCGGTGCAGTCCGCGGTCGTCCCGGGCCGCAGGCAGCTCGAGGACGCCCTCGAGCTGGTGACGCGCCGCTACGCCGACGTCGAGCAGGTGCCCGTGCCGCCGCACTGGGGCGGCACCCGCATCCGGCCGCAGAGCGTCGAGTTCTGGCAGGGCAGGCAGAGCCGGCTGCACGACCGGCTCCGGTACCAGCTCGACGCGGCCACGCGGACCTGGTCCGTCGTCCGCCTGCAGCCCTGAGCACCGGGCCCCGGCGCGCCGCGCTGCGCGGGGCGTTCGCCGACACCACCCCGCTGCGCACCCCGGCCTTCCGCCGGCTGTGGCTCGGCGGGGTCGTCACCGTCGTCGGGGCGCAGCTGACCGTCGTCGCCGTCCCGCTGCAGGTCTTCCAGCTCACCGGGTCGTCGGCCTACGTCGGGCTGACGGGCCTGTTCGCCCTGGTGCCGCTGGTGGTGTTCGGGCTGTGGGGCGGCGCGCTGGCCGACGTGCTCGACCGCCGCACCCTGCTGCTGGTCAGCACCACGGGCATCGGGCTGACGTCGGTGGCGTTCTGGGTGCAGGCCGCGCTCGGCGTCGACAGCGTGTGGCTGGTGCTCGTGCTGCTGGCCGTGCAGCAGGCGTTCTTCGCCGTCAACCAGCCCACCCGCAGCGCCGTCATCCCGCGCCTGCTGCCCGGCGAGCAGCTCGCCGCCGCGAACGCGCTGAGCATGACCGTCTTCCAGGGCGGGGCCATCGTCGGGCCGCTGCTGGCCGGGGTGCTGCTGCCGTTCGTCGGGCTGGCCACCCTGTACCTGGTCGACGCGGTGCTGCTGCTGGCCACGCTGTGGGCGGTGCTGCGGCTGCCGGCGGTGCCCCCCGAGCGCTCGGGGCAGCGGGCCGGGCTGCGCTCCGTCCTCGAGGGCTTCCGCTACCTCGCCGGGCACCAGGTGCTGCTGGCCTCGTTCGTCGTCGACATCGTGGCCATGGTGGCGGGGATGCCGCGGGCGCTGTTCCCGCAGATGGCGATCGAGAGCTTCGGCGACCCGGGGGACGGCGGCACCGCGCTGGGCTTCCTCTACGCCGGCATCGGGCTCGGCGCGCTGGCCGGCGGCGTGTTCTCCGGCTGGCTGCCGCGGGTGGAGCGCCAGGGCCGGGCCGTGCTGCTGGCCATCACCGCCTGGGGCCTGGCCATGGTCGGCTTCGGCGTGGTCGCCGGGGTGGCCGACGGGCCGTCGTGGCCGCTGCTGCTGCTCGCGACGGCGTTCCTGGCCCTGGGCGGGGTCGCGGACATGGTCTCCGCGGTCTACCGCTCGACGATGCTGCAGCAGGCGGCGACCGACGAGGTCCGCGGTCGGCTGCAGGGGGTGTTCACGGTCGTCGTCGCCGGGGGCCCGCGGCTGGGCGACGTCACCCACGGGGTGGCGGCCGCGGCCGTCGGCACCACCGCGGCGGCGGCGGGCGGCGGGGTGCTCGTGGTGCTCGGCATGGTCGCCGCGGCGGTGCTGCTGCCCGCCTTCGCCCGCTACCGGGTCACCCGCCCGGCCTGAGCGGCCCGGTCCGGGCGCAGGGTCAGGCGGCGAGGAAGGCCGCGAGCGCCCCGAGGAGCAGCGCGAGCACCACCGGGGCGACGAGGCAGCCGAGCAGCACCACGGCCACCGTGCCGCCGCTGCCGCGGTCGGCCTCGGGCACCAGGGAGGGGTCCAGCACGGCCTGCCGCGGGTCGTGCGGGTGGTGGAAGACCCGCACCGGGGTCCCGGGGGTCGGCACGATCGTGCCGCGCCGCTCCGAGAGGAACGTGTGGGTGCCCCCGCGCGCGTCGCGGAACTCGACGAACGGCTGCCGCACCACCACCCCGTGGTGCTCCGAGCCGACGACGTGGGTCCGCTCGCTGCGACGATCCCCGGGGCGGGCACCCAGCCCTGCGGGACGACGAGCAGCGCCCGCTGGCGACGCTGCTGGCGCAGCGGGACGGCGCCGAGCAGGGCGAGGAGCCCGGCGAGGAGGAGCAGGACGAGGCCGAGGAGGACGAGCACGGGTGCAGCCTGCCCCGCCGGGGGCCGCAGCGTCCCGGCATCGCCGATCCCGGGGCTCACCCCCAGGCGGGCCGCCGCGCCACGATGCGCTGCAGCTCGGCGTGCATCGCGGCCTCCACCCGTCGGGCGAACGCGTCGTCGTCCTCGTCCGGGTCGGGGGTCACCGCGGGCAGCACGGTGCTCGTCATCCGGGCGGGCAGCGGCAGGTAGGGCAGCAGCCCGGCCACCCCGACGGTGAACCCCCAGGGCAGCGAGACCGTGACCGGCAGCGCCTTGACCCGGGCGAAGCGGTCCAGCCGCAGCGCGCGGGCGGTGCCCCGGCCGTCGGACAGGGCCAGCAGGGTGTCCCCGGCGCCCGCGGTGACGACGGGCAGCACGGGCACCCCCGCCTCCCGGGCGAGGGTGGCGAAGCCGTGCCTGCCGTGGAAGTCGACCTCGTTGCGCCGCGTCCACGGGCTCATCGCGTCGAGGTCGCCGCCGGGCAGCACCAGCACGTGGCTGCCCTCGGCGAAGGCCCGCTCGGCCGTGCCCGGGCCCGCCGGGCGCCCGCCGAAGGCCTCGACCAGCGGCCCGGCCCGCAGCGTCCACGCCAGCTGGTGGACCAGCGCGACGACGGGCCGGTCGAGCCCCCAGTCGTCCAGCGCGGCGGCGATCGCCAGCAGGTTGAGGTCGACGATGCCGCCGAAGCCGTGGTTGGCGACCACCAGCACCGGGCCGGTGGCGGGCTCGGCGCGCACCTCGACCTGCAGCCGGTGGTAGACCCGCACGTACTGCGTGCCCGCGCGGCGCAGGGCGGCCCGCAGGCCCATCACCGGCCCCCCGCGGGGCGCAGCGCGGCCAGCTCGTACCGGCGGGCCAGCACGCGGTCGCGCAGCGCGGCGGGGGCGAGGCGGCCGAACGCGGACAGCGACCGGCCGCCCCGGGCCAGCGGCACGGTCCGCCGCGGTCGCGCCGCCAGGACCACGTCGACGGCGGCCCGCGCGACGTCCTCGACCGGGGTGGCCCCGTGCTGCGAGGCCTGCGCCCGGCGCGCGACGGCCCCGGCCACGGCCGCGTAGCGCGACTCCCCGGACGGGGCCGCGACGGTCGCCGCCGCCCGGTCGCCGAAGCGGGAGGTGACGTGCCCGGGCCGCAGGGTGATCACCGCGACCCCGAGCGGGGCCAGCTCGAGCCGCAGCACGTCGGAGAGCGACGTCAGCGCCGCCTTGCTCGCGCAGTACGCCCCCGCGAACGGCGTGGCCAGGTCACCGGAGACGCTGGAGACGTTCACGACGCGGCCGTCGCCGTGGGCCACCAGGTCGTCGAGCAGGGCCTGGACCAGGGCCAGCGGGGCGACGGTGTTCACCTCCAGCTGGCGGCGCAGGGCGTCGGGGTCCAGCTCGGCCAGGGGGCCCATCTGCCCGTGGCCGGCGTTGTTCACCAGCACCCGGGCCCGGACGCCGTCGGCGGCCAGCCGCGTGACCAGGCCCGCGACCGCGGCGGCGTCGGTGACGTCGAGCGGCTGGGTCCGCAGGCCCCGCCCGCGCAGCTCGGCCAGCGCCGCGGTGTCGCGGCCGGTGGCGTAGACGAGCTGCCCACGCCGGTGGAGCTCGAGCGCGACGGCCCGGCCGATGCCGGACGTGGCCCCGGTGACGATGACGGCGTCCTCGCGTCGCACGGCGTCAGGCTGCCACGAGCCGGACGGGCAGCGTGGCCCAGGCCCGGATCAGGTTGTTCACCGCGCGGGTGGGCTCGCCCGCGGGCTCGAGGTGCGCCACGTGGCGCAGCAGGGCCCGCAGCACCGCGGCCACCTCGAGCCGGGCCAGGCCCTGCCCGGCGCAGCCGTGGGTGCCGCTGCCCATGCCGACGTGGGAGGTGGCGTCGCGGGTGACGTCGAAGGTGTCCGCGCCCGGGCCCCAGTGCCGCTCGTCGCGGTTGGCCGACGCGTAGGAGACGAGCACCCGCTCCTGCGCCCGCACCGGGGCCCCGGCGAGCTCGGTGTCGGTGACGGCGACCCGGGTGAAGCCGCTGATGGGTGACTCCAGGCGCACCACCTCGTCCACGGCGCGGGGCACCAGGTCGGGGTCGGCCCGCAGCCGGGCCCACTGCTCGGGGTGGGTCGCGAGCAGGGCGACGGCGCTGCCGATGGCGCTGATCGTGGTGTCCAGCGACGGGCCCAGGTAGTCGAGCAGCAGCATGGGGCACCGCTCGGGGGGCAGCTCCCCGGCGGCCGCGCGGCGCAGCACGTCCGCGCCGACGCTGCCGGCGGCGAGGTCGCCCGCCTCGCTGACGCGGTGGGTGAACTGCTGCAGGGCGTCGACGTGGCCGAGGGCGCCGACGGCGCGCTCGTTGGGCGGGCCCATGACGTCGAACAGCGCCCCGGCCCAGTCGAGCAGGGACTCCCGGCCCGCCTCGGGCCAGCCGACGAGGTCGGGCACCACGGCCAGCGGCAGCGCGCGGGCGAGGTCGGCGACGCCGTCGACGACCACCCCGGACCCGTCGCCCCGGTCGAGCAGGCCGCGCACCAGCGCGTCGGCCCGCTCCTCGATGCCGGCGCGCAGCGGGCGCAGCCGCTTCGGCGTCAGCGCGCCCGCGACCACGCCCCGGTAGAAGGCGTGGTCCTCGCCGTCCATGTGCAGCACCGACTGCCCGGCGGCGACGGCGTTGGACATCCCGTTGAGGCAGACGCCCTGCCCGGAGACGAACACCTCGGGATGGGCCAGGACGTGACGCACCTCGGCGTAGCGGGGGACGACGAGGAGGTCGGTCGCGTCGAGGTGCACCACGGGGCCGAGGTCGCGCAGCGCCCGGTAGTGCTCGTGGGGCTCGCGCAGGGCCGCGTCCTCCCACAGGTCGGGGGCGTACCGCGGGCGCTGCGGCGCGGCGGCCGGCGCGCTCACGACGCCACCAGGCGCAGCGCCGCCACGGGGCACGCCGCGACGGCCGTGCCGGCCGCGGCCTCCTCGCCGGCGTCGAGCTCGCCGTCGCGCAGGACCTGCAGCTCGCCGTCGTCGTCGAGGGCGAACAGCCCCGGCGCGACGGCCTCGCACTGGCCGTGGCCCTCGCAGGCGTCCAGGTCGGCGTCGATCCTCATCGTGGCTCCTCGGTGGGGGACGGCACCCGGGTCGCGGGGGCGCCCGGCGTGGTGCGGTGGGGGACGGGGGTGGGACGGACGCGCCGGGTCAGCCCGCCGCTGCCCGCCGCGGTCCGCGCCTGGGCCGCGACGACGTGGTCGGGCCGCAGCAGCACGGCCCGGACCCGGGCGCGGCGCAGCCAGTCGGCGAGGGGTGCCGACCCGTCCGGGGCCCGCAGCGCCGCGGCGTCGAGCCGGCGCACGCCCGGCGTGGTCGGCCCCGGCGCGGGCGACCCGCGGCGCAGCACCCGCCACCCGTCGCCGAGCACGTCGTCGAGCCGCACGGCGCGCCCGTCGGAGAGCACGGTGGGTTGCGGGCACGCCGGCAGGACCAGCCCGCCGGGCAGCCCGACGCGCGCCACCAGCGGGCCAGCGGGCAGCCGCGGCGACACCGTCGCCAGCGCCGCGGTGCTCGCCCCCGGCACCGGGCACGCCGCGTGCACCAGCACCCGCCGGGCCGCCGCCGCCCGGTCCTGACCGCCGGTCAGCGCCCAGCCCACGGCGACGGCGGTGCGCACCACCGCGGTGGCGTGGTGGCGGCGCTCGGCGACGTAGCTGTCGAGCAGCTCGTCGGCCCGGGCCGGCTCGGCCAGGGCGGCCGGCAGCTTCCAGCCGAGGTCGCGGGCGTCGCGCAGGCCCGCGCCCAGGCCCTGCCCGACGAACGGTGGGGTCTGGTGGGCGGCGTCCCCGGCCAGCAGCACCCGGCCGCGCCGCCACTGCCGGGCCACCCGGGCGCGGAAGGTGTACGTCGCCCGGCGGACGAGCTGCAGGCGGGCGGGGTCGAGCCCGCCGGTCCACGGGGCCAGCAGCGCGTGGAGCCGCTCCGGGCGGCACAGCGCGTCGGCGTCCTCCCCGTCGGCCAGCTGCAGCTCCCAGCGGTAGCGGTCGCCGACGACGTGCATCACCGTGGCCGCCCGGCGGGGGTCGCAGACCTGGTGCACCCCGCCCCACATCGGCAGCGGCTCGGGGCTGCGGACGTCGACCACCAGCCAGCGCTCGGCGAAGTGCAGGTCGCGCAGGCCCAGCCCCAGCCGCTCGCGGGTGGCGCTGCCGGCGCCGTCGCACGCCACCACGGCGGCCGCGGGCAGCCGGGCGGTGCGGCCCGCGGCGTCGGTGTGCACCACGACGGGGGCCTCGGGCGGGCCGACGTCGGTGACGGTGCAGCCCCGGCGCAGGTCCACCAGCGGCTCGGCGGCGACGGCCCCGAGCAGCAGCGCCTCGAGGTCGGGCTGGTCGAACATGGAGGCCTGCGGCCAGCCGTGCTCGCCGAGCAGGTGGTCGCGGTCGAGCTGGGCGAGGGTCCGCAGCCGCGCGTCGAGCAGCCGCATACCGGGCATGGGCCGGCTCACCGCGGTGAAGCCGTCGGCCACCCCCACCTGCTGCAGGATGCGCAGCACCTCGTCGTCGAGGTGCACCGCGCGGGGCAGCGGGTACGGAGCGGGGTGCTGCTCGAGCACGACGGTGGGCACCCCGCGGCGGGCGAGCAGCAGGGCCGTGGTGGTGCCGACGGGGCCCGCGCCGACCACGACGACCGGGTCGGTCACCGCGCGTGGCGCACGGGGGTGCGCTGGGTCCCGAGGTCCAGCGAACCGTCGTCGGTCGCGATGGACGCCTCGATGACGTCACCGTCGGCGAGGTAGCGGGGGTTGCGGGCCTGCCGGCGGAAGAAGGTCGCCCACTTGCGGGCGGGCGGCAGCAGCGTCCCGACGGCCTCGACGATCTTCGGCGGCGCCGTCAGCGCGGTGCCGCCGGGCGTCCCGGTGAGCACCAGGTCGCCCGGGTCCAGGCGCTGGAACCGGGCCAGCACCCGCAGCGCCTCGACGGGGCGGACGATCATGTCCTCGGCGAGGCTGTCCTGCCGCACCTCGCCGTTGACGCGCAGCCGCAGCCGCAGCGCGGGCAGCCGGTCGAGCTCGCCCGGCTCGAGCAGCAGCAGCCGGGGGCCGACGGGGGTGAACGTCGGGTAGGACTTGCCCTCGTAGAACTGCGTCTTGGGCAGCTGGACGTCCCGGGCGGAGACGTCGTCGGTGACGACGAGCCCGGCGACGACCTCCCCGGGCGTCGCGTCGGTGACGTCGGCCCCCACCTCCAGCGTGCGGCCGACGACGAGGCCGATCTCCACCTCGTGGTCCAGCAGCCTGACGTGGGCGGGCCGGACGACCTCGTCGTGGGGCCCGCAGATCGACCCGGAGGTCTTGCGGAAGAACGACGGTGGGACGGCGTCGGGGTCCATGCCCGAGTCCCGGGCGTGGGAGCGGTAGTTCACCATCTGCGCGACCACCCGGCAGGGGGCCGTGACGGGGGAGAGCAGGGCGAGCTCGTCGACCGGGGTGCCCGGGCCGTCCGCCCCGGCCGCGGCGGCGACGGCGTCGCGGTCGGCGAGCAGCGCGGCGGTGGTGGCCGCGTCGGTGGCCACGCGGTGCGCGGCGCCGTCGTGCTCCACCCACCACCCCTCGGCGGAGCGCAGCACGGCGGTGCTCACGACGCGGCCACCCGGAGCAGGCCGAGCAGGCGGGCAGGGGTCATCTCGTTGTCCTCCCGGAGGGCGGTCAGGACCTCGCGCACGCGCGCGGGTGTCGGGGTCGAGCCGAGGAAGTCGCGGGTGACGGGTGGGCCCCACTGGCTGAGGCCGCTGGCCGTCATGGCCGTCCAGCCGGCCTCGACGGAGCTGTCGAAGACATCGCCGTCGGCGAAGTGCTCGACGAGCAGGTCGTCGGGGTCGCGCCAGTAGTCGAAGAGCTGGCTGCCCTGCACGTGCCGGCCGATGCCCCAGGTGTGGTGGTAGCCGCGGTCGGCCAGCCACGCCCCGCCGGTGGCGACGGCGTCGAGGTCGGCCACCTGGTAGGCGGAGTGGACGTAGCCGGTGCGGGTGCCCAGCGTCATCGCGACCGTGTGGTGGTCGGCGGGCACGCCGCCGCGGTCGCAGCGCAGGAACGCCATGGCGGGGCCGCGCCGCCGGGCCCGGGGGTGGAACAGGTAGTCGCTGGCGATCAGCCCGAACATCCGCTGGTACCAGTCGAGCGTCGCGGTGAACCGGGTGCTCTGCAGCACGACGTGGCCCAGCGCGAGCACCTCCGACGGGGCCCGGGACGGGCGCTGC
Organism: Rhodococcus aerolatus; assembly: GCF_054783215.1. Taxonomy (NCBI): domain Bacteria; kingdom Bacillati; phylum Actinomycetota; class Actinomycetes; order Mycobacteriales; family Nocardiaceae; genus Rhodococcus; species Rhodococcus aerolatus. The sequence continues at coordinate 11,622 of NZ_BAAGQZ010000043.1, forward strand.
ACCGCGTTGGTGCGGGGGGTGGCGGCGGCGGTGTTGACCACCAGCGGGGCCCGGGTGGGCCGGGCGGGCAGGTCCGCCACGCCGTGGACCACCCGCACCGCGGACCCGTCGGGGGCGGTCAGGTCGACCACCGCGCCGCCCTCGGGGCCCGGCAGCGCCCGGACCGGGCTGCCCGCGTCCCGGGACAGCCGGTCCAGGTCGGACCGGTCGTCGACCGCGAGCACCGTGGCCGTCAGCCCGGCTGCGTCACCGCGGCGCACCAGCAGGCACGGCGGCCCGGCCGCGGCCCCGCGCAGCACCAGCTCGTCGGGGCTGCGGCGCACCACGCCGAGGCCGAAGTCGCGGGCGAAGCGCTCGGTGCGGTCGAGGTCGCGGGTGGCCAGCTCGAGGCGGGAGAGCCCGGCGACCTTGACGACCGGGTCGGGGTGGCGGTCGGCGCGCTCGCCGCGGAGCCGTCCCGCCTCGGCGTGCAGGTCCTCGTGCGCGGTCACCGGTGTCGTCATCGACGCCCTCCCTCGGAAAGTGATGACAGCATCACTTCTGGTCGTTCGATCGTCAAGTCATGACTGATGGTGCGATCAGCGCCGGGGTACGGTCGGGCGCGTGAGCGCACCTGTCGTGGCCGAGGACGGCGCCGGCGTCAGCCGGACCGAGCGGCGCAAGGCCCGCACCCGCTCGGCCCTCGTGGCCGCCGCCGCCGAGCTGCTCGCCGAGGGCGCCTCGACCGACGCCGTGTCCATCCGGGAGATCACCGACCGCGCCGACGTCGGGTTCGGCACCTTCTACAACTACTTCGACGCCAAGACCGACCTGTTCGCCGCGGCGGCGGCCGAGGCGCTCGACGAGCAGGCCGACCGGCTCGTCGACCGCACCGCGCACCTCGATGACCCCGCCGAGGTGTTCGCCACGCGGCTGCGGCTGCTCGTCGGGCTGGTCGACACCCACCCGCAGGTCGCGCGCATCCTGCTGCGCTCGGGCAGCGACCACCTGCTGCGCACCTCCGGGCACGCGCCGCGCGCGCTGCACGACCTCACGGCGGCCGCCCGGGCCGGCCGGCTCACCGTCGACGACCCCGCCGCCGCGCTCGCCGCCACGGGGGGTGCGGTGCTCGGGGTGGTCCAGCTCCTCGTGGCCGACGCCGGGCGCGACGTCGCCGCCACCGCCACGGGGCTGGCCGCCGGGCTGCTGCGGATGTTCGGCCTGGGCGACGCCGAGGCCGCCGAGGTCGCCTCCCGCCCGCTGCCCACCGAGGTGCGGCGATGAGCACCGTGGTGGTGGTCGGCGCGTCCGTGGGTGGGGTCAGGACGGCGCAGGCGTTGCGCAGCAGCGGGTTCGACGGCCGGGTGGTGCTCGTCGGCCGCGAGGAGCACCTGCCCTACGACAAGCCGCCGCTGAGCAAGCAGTACCTGGCCGGGACGGTCGACGAGTCCCGGCTGGCCCTCGTCACCGCCGAGGCCGCGGACGAGGCGGGCATCGAGCTGCGCCTCGGCGTGGCCGCCGCCCGGCTCGACCTGCCCGGTCGCCGGCTGGTGCTGGCCGACGGCGACGAGCTCGGCTGGGACCACGTCGTGCTGGCCACGGGGGCCGACGCGCGGCCCTCGCCGTGGGACGTGCCGGGGGTGCACGTGCTGCGCACGCTGGACGACAGCCGCGCGCTGCGGGACGCGCTGGCTGGGCCGGGGCCCGTCGTGGTCGTCGGCGGCGGGTTCATCGGCGCCGAGGTCGCCGCCACCGCCCGCGCGGCCGGGCACGACGTCACGGTCGTCGACCCGCTGGCCACCCCGATCGGGCGCGTCCTCGGCGACCGCGTCGGCGCCGTGCTGACCGGGCTGCACCACCGCCACGGCACCACCACCCGCTTCGGCGTCGGCGTCGAGCGCGTGGAGGGGGAGGCCGGCGACCTGCGGGTGGTGCTCGCCGACGGCGACGTGCTGCGCGCCGGGGTCGTCGTGGTCGGCATCGGGGCGGTGCCCAACGACGGCTGGCTGACGGGCTCCGGGCTGCGGGTGGACGACGGGGTCGTCTGCGACGAGGTGGGCCGGGCGCTGCGCGAGGACGGCTCGGTGGCTGACGGGGTGCACGCCGTCGGCGACGTCGCCCGGTGGACCACCGCCACCGGTCCCCGCCGGGTCGAGCACTGGACCGGGGCGGTGGAGCAGGCGACCACGGTGGCCCGCACCATCACCGACCCGGACGCCGAGGTGGTGCACCGCGGCACCGGCTACGTCTGGAGCGACCAGTACGACCAGACCGTGCAGGTGGTGGGCCGCACCGGGGGCGAGCCCACCGCCGTGGTCGGGGACCTCGACGCCGGGCCGGTGCGGGCCGCCGCGGTGTGGTCCGACGCCGACGGCGCGCTGACCGGGCTGGCCGCCATCAGCTGGCCCAAGGCGCTGGTCACCGGTCGCCGGGCGCTGGCCACCGGCGGGTCGGCGGCCGACACCGTCGCCGCGCTGCAGGCCCTGCCCGTCCCCGCACCCCGCGGCTGACGGGTCAGAACACCACCGGAACAGCACCGACGAAGGGGTTCCAGAACACGAACCCGTGCTGGAAGACCGAGGCCCGTCCGATGAGGACGTCGAGCTCGTCGGTGGTGGGGTAGCCCAGCCGGCTGGTCTCCGCGCCGAGGGCCCGGTACCGGGTCGCGATGGCACCGAGCACGGCGTGGGCACCGGTGGCGGGGGAGAAGTAGACGTCCCCGTTCCGGAAGTGGGTGACCTTTCCACCCACCGCGTCCTGCTCGCCGCTGGTGGGGGCGCCGAGGGGGCCGTCGCAGCCGCCGAGCTGGCGGAACTTCTCCCCGATCAGGCCGATCACGCCGTCGCACGAGGGCGCCGGGGAGTCCACCGCGAGGACCGCGGTCGACCGTCCCGTGACGGGGTCGGGCTCGGTGCTCCCGGCGACGAAGGTGGTCCCGGTGGCGGGGTCGACCTCCACCGCCCCCCCGCTCGGGGTGGTGGGTGGTGCCAGGACCTCGCGCGTGACCTGCCCCGTGGCGGGGTCGACGGTGGCGATCGTGCTCGGCCCGCCGTCGAACCGGATGGTGCGGACACCGTGCAGCAGCCCCGTCGTGGGGTCGGCGGCGGCGCCGACGAGGAGGGGCACCGGGCGCAGCGTCTGCACGACCTCGCGGGTCGTGATGTCGACCGTGGTCAGCGTGCGGACGGCACCGCTCTCGGGTGGTTGCGGGGTGAAGAGGTACCCGGCGTAGGACACGACGTGGGCGCGGTGCCGGGCGGTGTCGATGGCCACCGACGCGACGAGGTTCGTGCCGGGCGGGGGGTCGAGCCGCCCGACGACGGTCAGGCTGTCGGTGTCGACGAGCAGCACGTCGGGGAGGGACCGAAAGATGTCGGCCACGACGACGACGGCCGTCCGGGCCTCGGGGTCGAGGTCGACGGTGACGAATCCTGCTCCGAGCCCCAGCCGACCTGTCTCGGTGAGCGTGGTGGTGTCGACCGCCAGCAGGACCTGCTCGGGTGACCCCACGCCGACCAGGACCGTGCGGTGCACCGGGTCCACGGCGATCGACGCGGGGACGGCGTAACGGTCCAGTCCCAGCCCCGTTGACCGGGTCGACCCGGTGTCCGGGTCGAGCTCGACGAGACCGGGTCCGGGACCGGGGTCGTCCACGCCGCGGCTGAGCCGGGCGAGGTACACGCGGTGGGTGTCGGGGTCCACCGCGAGGTCGCCGGCTGCGAAGTCGAGCGGGATCGTCCGGCGGACGCGGTCCAGGTCGGTGTCGACGACGGCGAGCTCGTCGCCCCGGGGACTCGACTGGACGACGTAGAGCGAGCGCCGGGAGACGTCGACCGCCGTGAACCGGGTCGTCGTCGCGTCCAGCGCGATCGTCGACGACGGTGCGGGCGGGGGCGCCGCGGCCGCCTGCGCGGTCGCGCCCGCGCCGAGCACGGTCAGCACCGCGGTGAGCGTCAGCACGAGCACCGGGTGTGCACCCCTGTGGCGGTGCCGTCGGCGGGTGTGGCTCATCAGGTGTCCCCCCTGTGGTCGGTGCGGCGCCGACCCCTCGACGGCGCCGCGGAAGCATCGTGCGGCCGAGGGATCGGAATGTCAAACTTCGCATCCGAAATGCGCCAGACGACTCTCGGTCGTCGGGTTCCCCCTAGGGTCGAGGGATGAGCGCCCCCACCGCCCGCCCAGCCCGGGCTCCGCGCGGCCGTCCGCGGGCGATCCCGGACGAGGAGCTGCGCGACCGCATGTTCACCGCGGCCGAGCAGATGCTGGAGGCGGCCGGCGGGTTCACGCTGTCCACCGAGAACGTCCAGCTCGAGGCGGTGATGCGGCGAGCCGACGTCTCCCGCAGCGCGGTCTACCGGGTGTGGCCGAGCAAGGAGGACTTCGCCTTCGAGCTGCTCACCGCGTTCGCCTCCAACGGCGCGGGCGGGCTGCAGCCCTTCGACCCCAGCGGCCGGGAGGAGGCCGCGCAGCTCGTCCGGGACCACCCCGACCAGCTCGGCTCCGTCGAGGGCCGCCGCGAGCTGCTCGTCGAGGCCGTGCGCGTCGTCGCGTCGCGGACCTTCCGCACCATCATCGAGACCCGCCGGTGGCGGCGGTACCCGGCGCTGACCATCGCCGCCGACGGCCTGGACGAGGAGCGCGCCGAGCACGTCCTGGCCACCATGCGGGCGACGGAGGCCGAGCTGCACCGTCCGCTGACCGAGTTCTACGCCGCCATGTTCGAGCTGCTCGACCTCGAGCCGCGCCCGCCCTTCACCGCCGCCACCGCCGCGGACGCGCTCACCCGGCTGACCAACGCGCTCTTCGAGGGCCTGGCCATGCAGCACACCGTCGACGCCACGGTCGGCGACACCACCTACGAGGGCGGGTGGACGCTGCCCGCCCTGGGCTTCCTGGCCGCCGTCGACGGGGTGACCCGGCCGCGCACCTGAGCCACGCGCCGCCGCGCCGCGCGTGCGACGATCCGCGCGTGAGCCAGGACCCGAGCCCCGAGCACGAGATCACCGCCGGACCGGTGCGCGCGGTGGTCCGCGCCACGGGGGCCGCGCTGCGGCTGCTCGAGGTCGACGGCCTCCCGCTGACCGAGTCCTACCCGCCGGACACCAAGCCGCCCATGGCCTGCGGGGTGGGCCTGGTGCCCTGGCCCAACCGCACCGGGGACGGCCGGTTCGACTTCGGCGGCGCCACCCACCAGCTCGAGCTCACCGAGCCGAGCAAGCACAACGCGAGCCACGGCCTGCTGCGCCACGTCGAGTACGCGCTGGTCTCGCACACCGGCTCCGCGGTCGAGCAGGCCGCCCACATCACCGGGGACGACCCGGGCTGGCCGTGGCCGCTGCACGTGCTCGTCCGCCACGAGGTGGTCCCCGGCGGGATCGACGTCACCACCACGGTCACCAACACCGGCACCGAGCCGGCCCCGCTCGGCGTCGGCTTCCACCCCTACCTTCGGGTGGGTGACCTCACCGTGGACGACGTCAGCCTCGAGACCACCGCCACCCACCAGCTGCCGCTGGATCCGGAGCGCTCGCTGCCCTCGGGCCCGGTGCGGCCGGTCGCCGGGACGGCGCTGGACTTCTCGGGTGGCCGGTCCCTGGCCGGGGCCGAGCTCGACGACGCCCTGACGGGGCTCACCCCCGACCCCGACGGGCTGGTCCGCCACCGGGTCCGGGGGCCCGACGGGTCCGGGGTGTGCCTGTGGGCCGACCCGGCCTTCGGCTGGGTGCAGGTGTTCATCACCGACGTCGACGGGGAGAAGTCGTTCCCGGGCCGCGGCCGGGCGCTGGCCGTAGAGCCGATGACGTGCCCGCCGGACGCGCTGCGCTCGGGGACCGACGTCATCACCGTCGCGCCCGGGGAGACCTGGAGCGCCGGCTGGGGGATCGCCGCGCTCTGAGCGGGTGGGCCGAAGCGGCCCGGTGGGGCAGCCCGGTCCTCTAGCGTCGCCCGGGTGATCAGCGTCCGGGACCTCACCAAGGTCTACGACGGCCGCACCGTGGTCGACCACGTCGGGTTCGACCTCGTGCCGGGCACCGTCACCGCGTTCCTCGGGCCCAACGGGGCGGGCAAGTCGACGACGTTGCGGGCCATCTGCGGGCTGACCCTGCCGACGTCCGGCTCGGCGACCGTGGCCGGTCGCCGCTACACCGAGTGGCCCAACCCGGCTCACGTCGTCGGTGTCTGCCTCGACGCCTCGGCGGTGCACCCCGCGCGCAGCGGCCGCACCCACCTGCGTCAGCTGGCCGGGCTGTCCGGGGTGCCCCGCCGCCGCGTCGACGAGCTGCTGGAGCGGCTGGGCCTCGCCGCCGCCGCCACCCGCCGGATCGGTGCCTACTCGCTCGGCATGCGCCAGCGGCTGGGGCTGGCCGCGGCCCTCCTGGCGGACCCCCCGGTGCTGGTGCTGGACGAGCCGATCAACGGCCTCGACCCCGACGGCATCCGGGAGGTCCGCACCCTGCTGCGCGGCCACGCCTCCCGCGGCGGCACCGTCCTGCTCTCCAGCCACGTGCTCGCCGAGGTCGACCAGACGGCGGACCGGGTGCTGGTCATCGGCACCGGCCGGGTGCTGGCCGACGGCCCGCTCGGTGCGCTGACGCGGTCGGGGTCGAGCCGGGTGCGGGCCCGCGACCCCCGCGGGCTCGTCAGCGTCCTGGCGCGGGCGGGCATCCCCTGGCGCGACGGGGGCGACGGGTCGCTCGTGGTCGCGGCGGGGGTCGAGCAGGTGTCCGACGTCGCCTTCGCCGCCGGCGTGCAGCTGGTCGGCCTCGCCCCCGAGCAGCTGGGCCTGGAGGAGCTGTTCTTCCGGCTGACGCGCGGCGGTGGGGCACCGTGAACCCGGCCCCGCCCTGGGTGGCGCCCGCGCAGCGGCGCGCGCCGTTCCTCCGCCTCGTCCGCGTCGAGCTGGCCAAGGCGGTGGGCACCCGGTCGGACAAGATCCTGGTCGCGCTCGGCCTGCCCCTCGCCGCGGGCCTCGTCGTGCTGATCAGCCAGCAGACCGACTCCGTGGTCAGCGGGTTCGCGCAGCTGCAGGTGCTGCTGGTGACCCTGCCGCTCGGGCAGGTCCTCGTCATGTCCTCGGTCGTCAAGCTGGTGTCCGGGGAGTGGCACCACCGCAGCGTGCAGCCGACGCTCCTGGCCCAGCCCTCCCGGGGGCGCTTCCTGGCCGCCCAGACCGTGGTCGTCGCGCTGCTGCTGGTGCTGGTCACCGTGGTGCAGGTGGCGGCGGCGCTCGTGGTCCAGCAGCAGCTGGTGCGCCGCCTGCACGCCCAGGACGTGGTGGCAGCCCGCCCGGGCTGGGCCGCGGGCGTCGTCGTCGTCGCGGCCGCCACCTCGGCACTGCTCGTCCTCGCCGTGGCCCTGCTGCTGCCCAGCACGCCGACCGCGCTCACCGTCTACCTGACGGCCGCCATCGTGCTGCTCGTCCTGCGCACCGGGTTCTCCGCCGTCGACCAGTGGTTCGACCCGTACGGGGTGGCGCTGTGGTGGTCGGGCGACCCGGCGCTGGGGTCCCCGCTGCCCTCGGTGCTCGCGCTGCTGCTCCTGCTGATCGCCCTGGTGGCGGGGGTACGGGCGGTGCGCCGGCGCGACGCCGCGTGAGGGTCAGCCGATGCTGCTGCCGCCGCCCGGGTCCAGCTCGGTCAGCAGGGTGGTCAGCGTCCGCTCGCCGTCGGCGCACAGCACCTGCGACTGCTCGTGGCTCAGGGTCTGCGTGCCGCGGCTCGAGACGGTGAGGGTGGCCGCGAGCGGGGCGCCCAGGTCGACCGCCAGCACGCACGCGCCGCGGGCGGCCGGATCGACCAGCGCGACGGCCCAGTACCGGTCGAGCAGCACCTCCCGGCGGCTGCCCGAGATCCCGGAGTACAGCTCGCGCAGCCGGCCGTTCCAGAAGCTCGTGAACCCCCGGCGGTCGAGCCGGAAGGTCGCGTTGTTCCCGTCCCGGGTCTGCCCGAAGCACCCGTCGGAGGTGTACGGAAGGAACGCCTGCAGCGCCTCGCACACCGCGTCCGGGCTCAGCCGCACCTGCTGGTCGGTGCGGAAGCCGGGTTGGTCCAGCGACACCCGGGAGGCGTCGAGCCGGGCCGCCTGCCCGGGCGGGGCCTGGGGCACCGGTGCGGCGCACCCCGCGCAGGCCAGCACGGCCACCGCGACGGCCCACCTCCTGCGCACGCCCCACCCCACCACAGCCGGCGGGCGCCCGTCCCCGGAACCGGGGCAGCTCCCGGCAGGATGGTCGGGTGCCGACGACGCGGAGCCGGGTGGTGGTGTGCGGCGAGGCGCTGGTCGACCTCGTCCCGTCGGGGGACCTGCTCGACCCCCGGCTCGGCGGCGGCCCGCTCAACGTGGCCGTCGCGCTGGGACGGCTCGGCGCGACCACCAGCTTCTGCTCCCGCGTCTCCACCGACGCCTTCGGCGAGCGGGTGCTGGCCCGTCTCGCCGAGTCCGAGGTGGACACCGCCCTGGTGGCCCGCGGCCCCGAGCCCACCACCCTCGCCGTCGTCGCGCTGGGCCCCGACGGCTCGGCCGGCTACTCCTTCTACGTCGACGGCACCGCCGACCGGCTGCTCACCGAGGTGCCCGCGCTGCCCGACGACACCGCGGTGGCCAGCTTCGGCACCCTCTCCCTCGTCCTCGAGCCGGGGGCGAGCGCCTACGCCGCCGCGCTGCACCGGGCGCACGACGCGGGCGTGACCACCGTGCTGGACCCCAACGTCCGGGCGCAGCTGGTACCCGACGCGGACGCCTACCGGGCCCGCTACCGGTCGTGGCTGCCCGCCGTCGACGTCCTCAAGGTCTCCGACGACGACCTGGCCTGGCTGGGCGGCACCCCGACCGACGCGCTGGCCGCCGGGGTCGGGGCGGTGGTGCTGACCCGCGGCGGGGACGGCCTGGTGGTCCACACGGCCGCGGGCGAGGTGGGCGTGCCCGCGCCCCCGGTGACCGTGGCCGACACCATCGGCGCCGGGGACACCGTGCACGCCGTGCTGTGCGAGCAGCTCGCGGCCCGGGGGGTGCGCCGCCGCGCGGACCTCCTCGCCTGGGACGAGCCGACGTGGACGGCCGTGCTCGAGCGCGCGGCCCGGGCGGCCGCGGTCACCGTCGCCCGCCCGGGGGCCGACGTGCCCTGGGCGCACGAGCTCGGCTGAGCGGGGCCTGCCGCACTCCCCGCCACGGGGCCGCCGCGCCGACTAGCGTGGGCGGCGAAGGTGACGACCGTGTCGACGAGCCGAGAGGTGCCAGCGTGACGGAGAGCCCGAGCGAGGACCAGAAGACCGCCACCCTCACCTACCCCGGTGGCGAGCACCAGATGTCGATCACCCGGGCGACGGAGGGCAACGACGGCATCGCCCTGGGCAAGCTGCTCGGCGAGACGGGGCTGACCACGCTCGACTCGGGCTTCGTCAACACCGCGTCGTGCTCCTCTGCCATCACCTACATCGACGGTGAGGCCGGCATCCTGCGCTACCGCGGCTACCCGATCGACCAGCTCGCCGAGCACTCGTCGTTCCTCGAGGTCAGCCACCTGCTCATCCACGGCGAGCTGCCCAGCGCGAGCGAGCTCGACACGTTCACCGACCGCATCCGCCGCCACACCCTGCTGCACGAGGACCTCAAGCGGTTCTTCGACGGCTTCCCCCGCGACGCGCACCCCATGCCGGTGCTGAGCTCCGCGGTGAGCGCGCTGTCGACCTTCTACCAGGACTCGCTGGACCCCTTCGACGACGACCAGGTCGAGCTCTCCACCGTCCGGCTGCTGGCCAAGCTGCCCACCATCGCGGCCTACGCCTACAAGAAGTCCGTCGGCCAGCCGTTCCTCTACCCGGACAACTCGCTGACGCTGACCGAGAACTTCCTGCGCATGACGTTCGGCTTCCCGGCCGAGCCCTACGACCTCGACCCCGAGCTCGTCCGGGTGCTCGACATGCTGCTGATCCTGCACGCCGACCACGAGCAGAACTGCTCCACCTCGACGGTGCGCATGGTCGGCTCGTCCAACGCCAACCTCTTCGCCAGCGTCTCGGCCGGCATCAACGCGCTGTTCGGGCCGCTGCACGGCGGCGCCAACTCGGCGGTGCTGGACATGCTCGAGGGCATCCGGGACAGCGGCGGGGACGTCGACGCGTTCGTCACCAAGGTCAAGAACAAGGAGCCCGGGGTCAAGCTCATGGGCTTCGGGCACCGCGTCTACAAGAGCTACGACCCGCGGGCCAAGATCGTCTCCGAGGCCGCCAGCAGCGTGCTGGAGAAGCTCGGCGGGGACGACAGCCTGCTGCAGATCGCGCAGAACCTCGAGCAGATCGCGCTCACCGACGACTACTTCATCGAGCGCAAGCTCTACCCCAACGTCGACTTCTACACCGGCCTGATCTACCGGGCCATGGGGTTCCCGACGCGGATGTTCACCGTGCTGTTCGCCATGGGCCGGCTGCCCGGGTGGATCGCGCACTGGCGGGAGATGATCGAGGACCCGCAGACCAAGATCGGCCGGCCCCGGCAGGTCTACACCGGCGCCACCGAGCGCGCCTACGTCCCCCTGGAGAACCGTTGAGCAGCGCGCAGTCCAAGCCCGAGGTCGACTTCCAGGGCGGCGAGCCCCCCGCCGAGCTGGTGAGCCGTGACCTCACCGTCGGCGACGGGGACGAGGCGAAGCCCGGTGACAAGGTCGAGGTGCACTACGTCGGCGTCGAGTACGACACCGGGGAGCAGTTCGACGCGTCGTGGGACCGCGGTGAGTCGATCACCTTCCCGCTGCGCGGCCTCATCGCCGGCTGGCAGGAGGGCATCCCGGGGATGAAGGTCGGCGGCCGCCGCGAGCTGACCATCCCGCCGCACCTGGCCTACGGCCCCGCCGGGTCGGGTCACCGCCTGGGCGGCAAGACGCTGGTGTTCGTCATCGACCTGCTGGCCGTCGGCTAGGACCGTCCCCGCGACGGGCGCACGTCCCGGTGTCGGTGGGCGGCCCCCGGCACCGGGAAGTGCGCCGAGCGGGCGCCTAGAGCTCGCCGGTGAGGTACTGCGCGCGGCCGTGGCCGAAGGACCAGTCGCCCTTGGTGTTCTCCACGATCGAGATCATCACGTCGCTGGGCTCGATGCCGGCGTCGCGCTGCAGGTTGCGCACCAGCAGCTCGTAGAGCTTCGTCTTCTGCTCCTGCGGCCGGGGGCTCGTCGTCACCTGGACGAGCACGAAGGCGTCGCTGCGCTCGATGCCCAGCCCGGTGTCCTCGATGTGCAGGTGGGCCTTGGGGTGCGCGTGGACGACCTGGTAGCGGTCCCCGTCCACGGTCTGCAGCGCCTCGGTCTGCGCGGCGTACGCGGCGTCGAGCATGGCGCTGACCTGCTCGTCGGTGCGGGTGTCGGTGATGTCGAAGCGGAAGAGTGGCATGCGCGGTGCAACGCCGGCCGCGCGCCCGCCCTTCCCGGGCCTGCGCCGAACCGGTCACACCCCTACCGTCGCGGGCATGGACGACGCAGCGGTGGTGTGGTTCCGGCGCGACCTGCGGCTCGGTGACCTGCCGACCCTGAGCGCGGCGGCGGACCGGGCGCAGCACGCGCTGGCCCTGTTCGTGCTCGACGAGCGGCTGCTCGGGCCCTCCGGCGGGCCGCGGCTCACCGTGCTCTACCGCACCCTGCGCGCGCTGGAGGAGTCCCTGGACGGCCGCCTGCTGGTGGTCCGCGGTGACCCGGTCGACGTGGTGCCCCGCATCGCCCGCGCCGTGTCGGCGAGCAGCGTGCACGTCAGCGCCGACTTCGCGCCCTACGGCTCGCGGCGCGACGAGCAGGTGGACGACGCCCTCGGCGACGACGTCGAGCTGGTCCGCACCGGCAGCCCCTACGCGGTGGCGCCCGGGCGGGTCACCAAGAACGACGGCACCCCGTTCAAGGTGTTCACCCCGTTCCGCCGCGCCTGGGCCGAGCACGGCTGGCGCGCGCCCGCGGACACCTCGGCGAGCACCTGCGACTGGCTGGACCCCGACGACAAGGACGGCGGCCCGCGCCGGGTCAAGATCCCCGACGACGCCCCCGTCGGCGACGCCGATCTGCCCGAGGTGGGGGAGGCGGCGGCCCTGGCGCGGTGGGCGGAGTTCCGGGGCGGTGACGACGGGAAGGGCGACCTGGCCGGCTACGACGACGAGCGCGACCGCCCGGACCACGACGCGACCAGCCGCATGTCGGTGCACCTCAAGTGGGGCACGGTGCACCCGCGCACGCTGCTGGCCGACCTCGCCGACCGCTCCGGGAAGGGCCCCACCACGTACACCACCGAGCTGGCGTGGCGGGACTTCTACGCCGACGTGCTGCACCGCCGGCCCGACTCCGCCCGGGAGCACTACGACCAGAAGTTCGACGCCATCCCCTACGAGACCGGGAAGCAGGCCGAGCAGGCCTTCCAGGCGTGGGCGCAGGGGCGCACCGGGTTCCCGATCGTCGACGCCGGGATGCGGCAGCTGCTCGCCGAGGGCTGGATGCACAACCGGCTGCGGATGATCGTGGCCAGCTTCCTGACCAAGGACCTGCACCTGAGCTGGCGGTGGGGGGCGCGGCACTTCATGCGCCACCTCGTCGACGGCGACCTCTCGTCCAACCAGCACGGCTGGCAGTGGACGGCGGGCTCGGGGACCGACGCCTCCCCGTACTTCCGGGTGTTCAACCCGACCACGCAGGGGGAGAAGTTCGACCCGCAGGGCGACTACGTGCGCCGCTGGGTGCCCGAGCTGCGCGGCATCGAGGGCAAGAAGGTGCACGACCCGGGCGACGACCGGCCCGAGGACTACCCGGAGCCGATGGTCGACCACAAGGCCGAGCGCCGCGCCGCCCTCGACCGCTACGAGGCCGTCAAGAACGCCTCCTGACCTCCCGCCGCATGTAGCGGGCTACCTGCGCCCCGGCCCGCGCCGCGCCCCGCAGGAAGCCCGCTACGTGCGGGGCGGGTCGAGCAGGAGCAGGCGGGCGCGGGTACCGCCGAGCGGGGAGTCACCGAGCTCGGCGCGGCCCCCGTGCAGCGCCGCCTGCTGCGCCACCAGGGCCAGGCCCAGCCCGGACCCGGTGCCCCGCGACCCCGCCCCGCGCACGAACCGGCCGAACACCGCCTCGCGCTCCGCCGCGGGCACGCCGGCGCCGTCGTCGTCCACCACCAGCCACACCTGCGGCCCCTCGCGCGCCGCCCCCAGCAGCACGTGCCCGGCCCCGCCGTGGCGCACCGCGTTGGTCACCAGGTTGTCCAGCGCCAGCCGCAGGCCCGCCGCGTGACCGCGCACCACCACCGCCTCCCCGGGCCGCACCGCCACCTCGACGCCCGGGTGGGTGCGGCGGGCGTCGGCCGCCACCCGGTCCAGCAGCTCGGCCAGGTCGACGTCGGCCGCCGTGCCGCCGCCCAGCTCGCCCGCCGCCAGCCGGCCGAGCGCGGTCAGGGTGGCCTCCACCCGGTCCTGGGTGCGCAGCAGGTCTGTGAGCACCTCGGCCCGCTCGGCCTCCCCGAGGCCCGCCATCCCCAGCACCTGCAGGTCGGTGCGCACCGCGGTCAACGGGGTGCGCAGCTCGTGGGCGGCGGCCGCGGCGAAGTCCCGCGCGGTGGCCAGCGCCTCGGCGGTGCGGGCGCGGGCGGCGTCGACCCGGGCCTGCAGCTCGGTCACCTCCGCGGCCAGCTCCTCGGCCTCGCGCGCGCCCCGCACCGACACCACGGCCCCCGCCGAGTCCGGTCCCAGCGCGCGGACGGCCTCGGTGACCCGGGTCAGCGGCCGCAGCGCGCGGCCCGCGAACAGCCACCCCAGCCCCCCGGCCACCAGCACCGCCGCCAGCCCGGCGAGCGCGACCCGGCGCTGCAGCGTGCTCACCTGGGCGGCGGTCTCCGCGACGGGCGCGCCCACCCCGAGCCGCACCCCGCCGGCCAGGCCCAGGGTCACCACCCGGTAGTCCTCCCCGCCGAGGACGACGGTGCTCGGCTCGTCCCCGGCGTCGGGCAGCTCCGGGCCCGAGGAGGACACGACCTGCCCGTCGCGGCGGACGGTGACCACGTAGCCGCGGGTGCGCACCGCCCCCGGCGCGCGGCCCGCCTCGACCGCCGGGGCCAGCGCCGCGGCGACGGCCTGCTCGCGGCGGTCCAGGGAGGTCAGCGTGCTGCGCTGCACCACCACGGCGGCGACGGCGCCGAGCACCACCACCACCACGAGCGCGGCCAGCGCCGCGGCCAGCGCCACCCGGGTGCGCAGCGACGGCGAGCTCACCGCAGCACGAACCCGACCCCGCGCACGGTGTGCACCACCCGCTCCTCGCCGTCGGCCTCCAGCTTGCGGCGCAGGTAGCCCACGAACACGTCGACGACGTTGGTGTCGACGTCGAAGTCGTAGCCCCACACCAGGTCCAGCAGCCGGGCGCGGCTCAGCACCACCCCGGCGTTCTCGGTGAGCACGGCCAGCAGGTCGAACTCCCGCTTGGTCAGGTCCACCTCGCGGCCGGCGGAGAACACCCGCCGCCCGGCCGGGTCGACGCGCAGTGCCCCCACCCGCACCTCCGCCGACGCCGGGGCCGTGACGGCGCGGCGCCGCAGCAGGGCGCGCAGCCGGGCCACCAGCTCGGCCAGGTCGAACGGCTTGACCAGGTAGTCGTCCGCGCCCGCCTCGAGACCGGCGATGCGGTCGTCGACGGTGTCGCGGGCCGAGAGCACGCACACGGGGGTGTCGTCCCCGGTGGCGCGCAGCCGGGTGACGACCTCGACGCCGTCGAGGCCCGGCATGTTCACGTCGAGCACGACGGCGTCGGCGGGGGCGAGGGCGAGATCGCGCAGCGCGACCTCGCCCCCGTCCGCCGTGGCCACCTCGAAGCCGGAGAGCCGCAGCCCCCGGGCCAGGGAGGTGCGCACGTCGGCGTCGTCGTCGACCACCATCACCCGCGCGGGGCCTGACGTCGTCACGGGGACCAGTCTGCTCCGGGCGGGCGCGGGCCTACTTGCAGGCCTTGTGCAGCGCGATGTCCGCGGCCCGGGCGGTCTTGAGCCCGGCCTTCTCGTCCGCGTGCGCGGCGAAGTAGGTCTTGAGCTCGCCGCGGCGCTGGTCCTTGGGCATGGTGCGGACCTTGGTCAGCTCGGCGTTGAGGTCGGCGTGCGCGGCCAGGTAGTCGCGCACCAGCGGGGCGCTGGTGGCGTGCGCGGTGGCCCGGTCCAGCGCGGTGCACGACGCGGCCGGGGTGGACCCGGTCTGGTCGGCGGCCGGGGTGGCGGCCGACGCCACCGCGGGCACGGCGATCGCGGCCGCCACGGCCAGCCCGCCGAGGCCCGCCACCCAGCGGGCGCGGGTGCCGATGCGGCGGCGCGGGGCGGGGGTGCCGGCGGCGTCGTCGGCGGGGGTGCTGGGGTGCTGCTCGGTCACGGGGTTCTCCTGGGGTCTCGGTGTCGGTCCCGGGTGGGACAGGACCGACGGTAGGGACGCGGTGTGGCGCACCTCTGTGCCCGCTGTGAGAGTTCTCTGAGGAACCCCCCGACCCACCCCGTCAGCCCCGGGCCAGCGCCGTCCGCCAGCTCTGCCGGCCCCCGGTGTGCAGCACCGAGCGGCGGTACACCCGCGCGGCGAGCAGCGCGGCCAGGGTGCAGGCCAGCAGCATGAGCACCACCGTGAGCACCTGCTGCCCGGGGCTGACCAGGCCCTGGGCGGTGCGCAGCGGCACCAGGTAGGCCGAGAACGGCGGCACCCAGGTGAGCACGCGGGCCACCGTGCCCCCGGGGTCGTTGACGGCGTACTGGGCCGCGAAGTAGGCCGCGAAGCCGACCACGGTGAGCGGGCCGGACACGGCGTTGACGTCCTCCTGCCGGGAGACGAGCGACCCGGCGGCGGCGTAGAGCAGCGCGAAGAACGCGAAGCCCAGCACGTACCAGACGACCGTCACCGCGAGAAGACCGGCCGCGGTGGCCCCGATCGTCAGCACCCCGGTCGCGGTGGCGGTGACGAGGCCGGCGCCCCCGAGCAGCACCACCTGGGTCAGCCCGACGGCCCCGATGCCGACGACCTTGCCCACCAGCAGCTGCAGCGGGGTGATGGTGGACAGCAGCAGCTCCACCACGCGGCTCTGCTTCTCCTCGACGACCCCGGTGGCCACGTAGATGCCGTAGACGAAGACGGTGAAGAACAGCAGCAGCACCGCGACGTAAGCCAGGGCGGTGCGCTGCCCGGTGTCGGCGTCCGGCGGGTCCAGCGCGTCGACCGTCAGCCCGGCGACGGACACGTCGGCGGCCACGGCACCCGGGTCGACCCCGCGGGCCTGCAGCGCGTCGGCGAGCGCCGCCTGGCGCACCGCGGTCTCCAGCACCGGGGCCAGGGTGTCGTCCAGCGCGGTGCGGGTGACGGCGGTGGCACCACCCCCGGCGGCGGGCACGAGCGCGGCCTCGACGGCGCCGTCGGAGACCTGGGTGCGCGCCGTCCCCGCGTCGGGCAGCGGCACCACCCGCACCGGTCGGCCGAGGGCGTCCCCGGCGGCGGGCAGGGTGGCGGTGACCGCGTCGGCCCCGGGCCCGGCGACGACGCCGACGGCGACGGGGTCGGTCGTCCCGTCCCCGCGGACGGCGGCGAACGCGACCAGCCCCCCGACGACGGCGACGAGCGTGATGGCGGTGCTGATGACGTAGGCCTTGGTCAGCGCCCGGGCCAGGTACTCCCGGCGGGCGACCTGGCCGATCGTGGACAGCGTGCTCATGCGGGCACCTCCTCCTGCGTCGTCGCGGCGCCCGGGGTGGCGACCACGTCCCGGAACAGCTCGGCCAGCGGGGCCCGCCGGCGGGTGAAGCCGTGCACCGGGCCGGTGGCCAGGGCAGCGGCGAGCAGCGGCTGGTCGTCGGCGTCGTCGGCGAGCGCGACCACGGTGCGGCCGCCGTCGTGGGAGACGGTGGTGGTCCCCGGCACCGCGTCGGCCCAGCCCGGCGGGGCGGCGGGGGCGTCGACCACGTAGCGGGTGCCGCCCCCGGCCTGCAGCGCGTCGACGGTGCCCAGCGCGCGGAGCCGGCCGGCGGCGATGACGCCGACCCGGTCGCACAGGGCCTCGACGAGCTCGAGCTGGTGGCTGGAGAAGATCACCGGGGCGCCGGCCGCGGCCCGCTCGCGCAGCACCTCGCTCATGACGTCGACCGCCACCGGGTCCAGGCCCGAGAAGGGCTCGTCGAGGACGAGGACGTCGGGCTCGTGGACCAGGGCCGCGGCCAGCTGGACCCGCTGCTGGTTGCCGGTGCTCAGCGCGTCGACGGTGCTGCCGAGCCGGTCGGCCACGCCGAGCCGCTCGGTCCAGCGCTCGACGGCCGCGGCGGCCGCGGCGGCGTCCATGCCGTGCAGCCGTGCGAGGTAGGTGAGCTGCGCTCCGACCTTCATCTTCGGGTACAGCCCGCGCTCGGCGGGCATGTAGCCGATGCGGCGGCGCACGTCGAGGTCGACGGGGCGCCCGCCCAGGAGCACCTCACCGGTGTCGGCGGCGAGCACACCGAGCACGATCCGCATGGTCGTGGTCTTGCCGGCGCCGTTGCTGCCGACGAAGCCGAACAGCTCCCCGGCGCCGACGGTGAAGCTCACGTCGTCCAGCGCGACGAGGTCGCCGTAGCGCTTGCCGACCCCCCGCACCTCCAGCTCGGTCCCCGTCATCGTCCGTCTCCTCCCTGGTCGTAGATGGTCCGGCTCAGGCGGTCTGCTCGCCCGGGCCGATCTCGTCGGGCTCGTCGTCGACCTGCCGCCAGGCGACGATCGCCGTGGGGCTGAAGGCGCCCGCGAAGATCGCGACGGCGACGAGCAGCGCACCCGGGTAGGCCGTCGTGCTCGGCTCGCCGGGGCTGCTGGTGAGCAGCAGGTAGAGCATCGGGACCAGGGCGGCGACGATGCCGACCTGGAAGCCCTGGGCGCGAGCGGCGTTGCGGGCCGCGACCTCCCGCTCGTCGAGCACCCCCGTCGGCAGCTCGCCGACGTGCCCGGTGAGGACCTGCAGGGCGACCCAGCAGGCCATGGCGGCGACGATCCCCCCGACCCACAGCACGGCGAAGGCGACGGCCACGGCCCGGGTCTCGAGGTCGCCGGCCACGAGCACCAGCAGCGCCCCGAGGGTGGTGGCGAGCAGCGAGGCGGCGAGCGCCCCGCAGAGGCGTCGGCGGCTGCGTCGGTTGCGCCAGCGCGGCAGCCAGCTCGCCGTCTGCTCGGCCCGGCGGGCGCGGCGCCGCTGGCTCGACTCGGAGAGGTGGTGCAGGAGCGTGCTCACGGGGTCTCCTCGCGTCCGGTGGTGGCCCAGCCCGCGGCCGTGGTGGGGCGGAACTCCTCGCGGGAGAACACCGCCTCGACGGGCAGCTCGAAGACCCCGCAGATGCGGAAGGCGAGGTCGAGGCTGGGGTAGTGGTCGCCGCGCTCGAGGGCCCCGATCGTCTGCGGGTTCACCTCGACGAGGCCGGCCAGGACGGCCCGGGTCATCCGGCGCTCGGCGCGCAGGACGGCGATCCGGTTGTGGATCGGGAGGTCCTTGCCCCGCCGTACTGGACTCATGGACCACACTGTTGTGAAAACACAATGTAATGTCAAGAGGACCGGTCAGGTCGGTCGAGTGTTCCGCCTGGTGGTGCCGTCGCGCCGCCACGGGGGCACGAGCAGCAGCAGCACCCCGCCGAGCAGCACCCCGACGATCCCGCCGGAGGCGTTGGTGGCGTAGTCGACCCCGCTGCACACCCGCCCCGGCACCCGGGTCTGCACCACCTCGACGACCGCGGGCACCACGAGGACGACCAGCAGGCCGGGCCCCAGCCGGCGCGCGGCCAGCACCACGGCCACCCCCAGGGGCAGCAGCATCACCACGTTCAGCGCGGTCTCCAGCGGCACCGAGGGGCTGGAGAGCGTGGCGTCCAGGCCGCGCGGGGCGCGCCGTACGCAGCGGCGCACCCCGATGGTGGTGGTCGATCCGCCCGGGCCGAGGGTCAGCGCGGCCACGGCCGCCAGCAGCAGCAGGGCGAACAGCGTCTGGGTCGAGGCCCAGCCCAGGCGCCGGGTCAGCGGCCGCCACAGCAGCAGCCCGACGAGGGCCACGGCGCCGCCGACGAGCAGGCTCTGCCCGGAGAGGTGCGCGAGCGTGAGCGCCCGCCGCAGCCGGTCGAGCACGGCCTCGACGGAGGTCAGAAGCGGACCAGCATCTTCCCGACGTTGGCGCCGCGGAGCAGCTCGATGAAGGCGCCCGGGGCGGCCTCGACCCCGCCGTCGACGACGGTCTCGCGGTAGGAGATCTCCCCGCTGCCGACGAGCGGGGCGAACTCGCGGTGGAACTCCTGCGCCAGGTCCTGGTGGTCGGAGACGATGAACCCGCGCAGCGTGAGCTTGTTGCCGATCATCAGGGCCATGTTGCGGGGCCCCGGGGTCGGCTCAGTGGCGTTGTACTGCGAGATCGCCCCGCACAGCGCGGCCCGGCCGTGCGGGCGCATGGCGCCGATGGCCGCCTCGAGGTGGGCGCCGCCGACGTTGTCGAAGTAGACGTCGATGCCGTCGGGGGCCGCCTCGCGCAGGTGCTCGCGCAGGTGGCCGTCGTGGTAGTCGAACGCGGCGTCGAAGCCGAGCTCGTCGCGCAGGTAGCTGACCTTGGCCAGCGAGCCGGCCGACCCGACGACCCGCGACGCCCCGCGCCGGCGGGCGATCTGGCCGACCATGCCGCCGACGGCCCCGGCGGCGCCGGAGACGAAGACGACGTCGCCCTCCTGCATCGCGGCGATGCGGGTCAGCCCCGCGTAGGCAGTGAGCCCGGGCATGCCGAGCACCCCCAGGTACGCCCCGGCGGGGGCCTGCTCGGTGTCGACCTGCTGCACGTGCTCGGCGCGGACGCAGGCGTGCTCGCGCCAGCCGCCGTTGTGCAGCACGTGGTCGCCCACCGAGACCGCGGTGACGCCCGTGCCGACGCGCACGACCTCCCCGACGGCCCCGCCCTGCAGCACCTGCCCGAGCTGGAACGGCGGCACGTAGCTCTTGACGTCGTTCATCCGGCCCCGCATGTACGGGTCGACGCTCATCACCTCGTTGGCGACGAGCACCTCGCCCTCGCCCGGCTCCGGCACGGCCGTCTCGGCGAGCTCGAAGTCGGTCAGCTCCGGCCAGCCGTGCGGGCGGGCGGCCAGGCGGATCTCACGGGTGGTCTCGGGGATCTGGGACACCCCGGTCATTCTGCCCCCGCCGACCCCCGGGCACGAAACCCCGCGTCCCGGGTGCGCTGATCACGTACGCAGCGATGAGTCCGCGCGGCGGGCGGGGTCGGCACCGGTACCCGACGGACGGAGGAACCATGACCGCACCGCACCAGCCCGAGGCCGCACCGCCGGTGGTCGACCGGGCCGCGTTCGACGCCGCCCTCGCCACCCAGGTCGAGGCCGAGAAGGAGGTCACCCGCCACGGCGACCGGGTGTCGGCGGCCCGCCGGCGGCTGCCCATGGTCGAGGTGGAGGACTACGACTTCGCCGGCCCGGACGGGTCGGTGCGGCTGACGGAGCTGTTCGGCGAGCACCACCTGCTGCTGGTGCAGAACGTCATGTACGGCGCCGACTGGACGCAGGGCTGCCCGAGCTGCACGTGGGCGACGGACAACCTGCCGCAGAACATGGACCGCTTCGACGAGCGCGGCATCGCCTTCGCCATGATCTCCCAGGGGCCCGTGGAGCGGCTCGAGGAGTGGCGCCGGCAGCACGGGTGGGACCACACCTGGGTGTCCTCCGGCGGCACCACCTACGACGAGGACTGGGGCTGGGTGGTCACGGTCGGCGACCGGACCGGCCCGCAGCCGGGCTACTCGTACTACCTGCTGCGCGACGGGCGGCCGTACCTGACGTACATGACGCGGGCCCGCGGCACCGAGGCGGTCCTGCCGCTCGCGCACGTCATGGACCGCACCGTCTACGGCCGCAGGCAGGACTGGGAGGACAGCCCGCCGGGGTGGCCCCAGGAGCCGACCTACGGGTGACGGACCGCAGGGTGTGAACGCAACCTCGCGTCCTGGGTGCAGTTATCACGCACGGGTCAGCGCTGGGGCTGCTGCGTCGGGGTCACCGGCGACGGCAGCGCGGTGCTGCCCTCCAGCCACGCGTCGACCGCGGCCGCGCAGGAGCGGCCCTCGGCGATGGCCCACACGATGAGGCTCTGCCCACGGCCCATGTCCCCGGCCACGAACACGCCGTCGACGGTGGTGGCCCAGGCGTCGGTGCGGGCCACGTTGCCGCGCTCGGTCAGCTCGACGCCCAGCTCGGAGACCGCGCCGGTGCGGTCGGGGCCGACGAAGCCCATGGCCAGCAGCACCAGGTCGCACTCGAGGGTGAACTCGCTGCCCTCGACCTTGCGGAACTGCCCGTCGACGCGCTCGACCTCGTGGGCCTCGAGCCCGCGCACCCGGCCGTCGGCGTCGCCCAGGAACTTCTCGGTGTTGACGGCGAAGACCCGCTCGCCGTTCTCCTCGTGCGCGGAGGAGACCCGGTAGACCATCGGGTACGTCGGCCACGGGGTGGACACGTCGCGGGTCTCGGGCGGGCGGGCCATGATCTCGAACTGGTGGACGCTGGCCGCGCCCTGCCGGGTGGCGGTGCCCAGGCAGTCCGCGCCGGTGTCGCCGCCGCCGATGATGACGACGCGGCGGCCCTCGGCGGAGATCTCCGGCGCCGCGTAGTCGCCCTGCTGCACCCGGTTGGCCAGCGGCAGGAACTCCATGGCCTGATGGATGCCCGCCAGCTCGCGGCCCTCGATGGGCAGGTCCCGCCACGCGGTGGCCCCGCCGGCGAGGACGACGGCGTCGAACTGCTCGCGCAGCTCGGCCGCGGTGACGTCCACCCCGACGTCGACGCCGGTGCGGAACACGGTGCCCTCGGCCGTCATCTGCTCCAGGCGCCGGTCGATGTGGCGCTTCTCCATCTTGAACTCGGGGATGCCGTAGCGCAGCAGCCCGCCGATGCGGTCGGAGCGCTCCAGCACGGTGACGGAGTGCCCGGCGCGGGTGAGCTGCTGGGCGGCGGCCAGCCCGGCCGGTCCGGAGCCGACCACGGCCACCGTCCTGCCCGTCCGCCTCGACGGCACGACGGGGGCCACCCAGCCCTCGGCGAAGCCCCGGTCGATGATCTCGACCTCGACCTGCTTGATGGTCACCGGGTCGGAGTTGATGCCCAGCACGCAGGCCGCCTCGCACGGGGCGGGGCACAGCCGACCGGTGAACTCGGGGAAGTTGTTCGTCGCGTGCAGCCGGTCGAGCGACTCCCGCCAGCGGTCCTTGTAGACCAGGTCGTTCCAGTCCGGGATGAGGTTGCCCAGCGGGCAGCCGTTGTGGCAGAAGGGGATGCCGCAGTCCATGCACCGGCTGGCCTGGGTGCGCAGCTTGTCCGCCGGGAAGGGCTCGTAGACCTCCTTCCAGTCGAGCAGCCGCAGGTCGACCGGGCGCCGGGTGGGCGTCTCCCGCTCGTGGGTCAGGAAGCCGCGCGGGTCAGCCACGAGCCGCCGCCGCCATGATCGCCTCGTCCACGTCAGAACCGTCCTTCTCCGCCGTCTCGATCGCGAGCAGCACCCGCTTGTAGTCCCTGGGCATGACCTTGCGGACGTGGGGCAGCTGGCCGTCCCAGTCCTCGAGCAGCGCGGCGGCCACCGTGGAGCCGGTGGCGTCGCGGTGCCGGGTCACGACGTCCTGCAGCCACCGCACGTCGTCGGGGTCGAGGTCCTCGACGTCGACCATCTCGCCGTTGAGGTTGTGCCGCAGCTGGTCGTCCGGGTCGTGCAGGTACGCCACGCCCCCGGACATGCCGGCGCCGACGTTGCGCCCGGTCGGGCCGAGGATGACGACGCTGCCGCCGGTCATGTACTCGCACGCGTGGTCGCCCACGCCCTCGACGACGGCGGTGGCCCCGGAGTTGCGGACCGCGAAGCGCTCGCCCACCACGCCGCGGATGAAGGCCTGCCCGTCGGTGGCGCCGTAGAGGAACACGTTGCCGCCGATGATGTTGTCCTCGGGCACGAAGTCCGGGTGGTTGTGCAGCGGCGGGCGGACCACCAGGTGCCCACCGGACAGGCCCTTGCCGACGAAGTCGTTGGCGTCGCCGAGCAGGCGCAGCGTGATCCCGCGGGGCAGGAACGCCCCGAAGCTGTTGCCCGCCGAGCCGGTCAGCGTGATGTCGATGGTGCCGTCGGGCAGCCCGCCGCCGCCGTGGGCCTTGGTCACCTCGTGGCCGAGCATGGTGCCCACGGTGCGGTTGACGTTGCGGACGGGCAGCTCGAGGTGGATGGGCGTGCCGTTGGTGATGGCGTCGCGGCACCAGGCGATGAGGTGCTGGTCGAGCGCCCGGTCGAGCCCGTGGTCCTGCACCCCGGTGTTGTGCCGGGCCTGCTTCATGAACGCCGACTCGGGCTGGGCCAGGATCGGGCTCAGGTCGAGCTTGGCGGCCTTCCACGTCTCGACCGCGCGGGTGGTGTCGATGAGCTCGGCGTGCCCGACGGCCTCGAGCAGGGTGCGGAACCCCAGCTCGGCGAGCAGCTCGCGGACCTCCTCGGCGATGAACTCGAAGAAGTTGACGACGAACTCCGGCTTGCCGGCGAACTTGGCCCGCAGCGCCGGGTTCTGCGTCGCGATGCCCACCGGGCAGGTGTCGAGGTGGCAGACCCGCATCATGATGCAGCCCTCCACCACCAGTGGGGCCGTGGCGAAGCCGAACTCCTCGGCGCCGAGCAGCGCAGCGACCACGACGTCGCGGCCGGTCTTGAGCTGGCCGTCGACCTGCACCACGATCCGGTCGCGCAGGCCGTTGAGCAGCAGCGTCTGCTGCGTCTCGGCCAGGCCGAGCTCCCAGGGGGCGCCGGCGTGCTTGAGCGAGGTCAGCGGGGTGGCCCCGGTGCCGCCGTCGTGCCCGGAGATGAGCACCACGTCGGCGTGGGCCTTGCTCACCCCGGCCGCGACGGTGCCGACGCCGATCTCGGAGACGAGCTTGACGTGCACCCGCGCCGAGGGGTTGGCGTTCTTGAGGTCGTGGATCAGCTGGGCGAGGTCCTCGATGGAGTAGATGTCGTGGTGCGGCGGCGGGGAGATCAGGCCGACGCCGGGCGTGGAGTGCCGGGTCTTGGCGATCCACGGGTACACCTTGTGCGCGGGCAGCTGGCCGCCCTCGCCGGGCTTGGCGCCCTGGGCCATCTTGATCTGGATGTCGTCGGCGTTGGTCAGGTACTCCGCGGTGACGCCGAACCGGCCGGACGCGACCTGCTTGATCGCCGAGCGGCGCAGGTCACCGTTGGGGTCGGACATGAAGCGGTCCGGGTCCTCGCCGCCCTCCCCGGTGTTGGACTTGCCGCCGAGGCGGTTCATGGCCACGGCGAGGGTCTCGTGCGCCTCGGCGGAGATGGAGCCGTAGCTCATCGCACCGGTGGAGAAGCGCTTGACGATCTCGCTGACCGGCTCGACCTCGGAGACGTCGATCGAGGGGCGCTCGTCGGTGCGCAGCCGGAACAGCCCGCGCAGCGAGGCCAGCCGGGCGGACTGGTCGTCGACGAGGCGGGTGTACTCCTTGAACACCGAGTACTGCCCGGTGCGGGTGGAGTGCTGCAGCTTGAACACCGTGTCCGGGTTGAACAGGTGGTACTCGCCCTCGCGGCGCCAGCGGTACTCCCCGCCCACCTCGAGCTCGCGGTGCGCGCGCTCCTCGGGCCGGTCGGGGTGGGCGGCGGCGTGGCGGGCGGCGACGTCGGCGGCGACCTCGTCGACCCCGATGCCGCCGAGCCGGCTGGTGATGCCGGTGAAGTACTCGTCGACCAGCTCGGCCGAGAGGCCCACGGACTCGAAGACCTGGGCGCCGGTGTAGCTGGCCAGGGTGGAGACGCCCATCTTCGACATCACCTTGAGCACGCCCTTGCCCGCGGCCTTGATGTAGTTGCGCACCGCGTCGGCCACGGTGACGCCGGCGATGCCGATCTCGCCGGAGGCGATGAGGTCCTCGATGGTCTCGAAGGCCATGTAGGGGTTGATCGCCCCGGCCCCGAAGCCGACGAGCAGGGCCATGTGGTGCACCTCGCGGGCGTCGCCGGACTCGACGACGAGGCCCACCTTGGCGCGCGTGCGGGTGCGCACCAGGTGGTGGTGCACGGCGGCGGTGAGCAGCAGCGACGGGATGGGGGCGAGCTCGGCGTCGGAGTCGCGGTCGGAGAGCACGACCACGCGGGCGCCGTCGTCGATGGCGCGGGAGACCTCGGTGCGCACCCGCTCCAGCGCGCGCGCCAGCCCGGGGCCGCCCTCGGCGACGGGGTAGAGGCCGCGGACGGTGACGGCGCGGAAGCCGGGCAGGTTGCCGTCGTCGTTGACGTGGACCAGCTTCTCGAGCTCGTCGTTGTCGATGATCGGGCTGTCCAGCGAGATGAGCCGGCAGGAGGCGGGCGTGGGGGCGAGCAGGTCGCCCTCGGGGCCCAGCCGGGAGCGCAGGCTGGTGACCAGCTCCTCGCGGATCGCGTCCAGCGGCGGGTTGGTCACCTGGGCGAACAGCTGGGAGAAGTAGTCGAAGATCAGCCGCGGCCGGGTGGAGAGGATCGCGATGGGGGTGTCGGTGCCCATCGAGCCGATCGCCTCGGCGCCGCTGCGGGCCATCGGCGCGAGCAGGGTCTCCAGCTCCTCGGAGGTGTAGCCGAAGATCTGCTGGCGGCGGACCACCGAGTCGTGGGTGCGCTGCACGTGCGGGCGGTCGGGCAGGTCGGCCAGCCGCAGCTGCCCGGCGTCGACCCAGTCCTGGTACGGGTGCTGCGCGGCGAGCGCGGTCTTGATCTCGTCGTCGGCCACGATGCGGCCCAGCTCGGTGTCGACCAGGAACATGCGGCCCGGCTGCAGCCGGATCTTGCGGACCACGGTGGCGGGGTCGATGTCGAGCACGCCGACCTCGGAGGCCATGACGACCAGGCCGTCCTCGGTGACCCAGATGCGGCTGGGGCGCAGGCCGTTGCGGTCGAGCACGGCGCCCACCTGGGTGCCGTCGGTGAAGGCCACCGAGGCGGGTCCGTCCCAGGG
This sequence comes from Rhodococcus aerolatus, assembly GCF_054783215.1. Classification (NCBI taxonomy): domain Bacteria; kingdom Bacillati; phylum Actinomycetota; class Actinomycetes; order Mycobacteriales; family Nocardiaceae; genus Rhodococcus; species Rhodococcus aerolatus. The sequence goes on from NZ_BAAGQZ010000043.1 coordinate 37,581, forward strand.
CTCCATGAGCGCGGCGTGGTACTGGTAGAACGCCCGCCGGGCCGGGGTCATCGACTCGTGGCGCTCCCAGGCCTCCGGGATCATCATGAGCACCGCGTGGGGCAGGCTGCGCCCACCCAGGTGCAGCAGCTCGAGGACCTCGTCGAAGCGGGCGGTGTCGCTGCCGCCGCGGGTGCACACCGGCTGCACCTTGGCGAAGCCGCCCTCGCCGAAGACGTCGGTGTCGATGAGGGCCTCGCGGGCCCGCATCCAGTTCTCGTTGCCGTTGACGGTGTTGATCTCGCCGTTGTGGGCCACGACCCGGTACGGGTGGGCCAGCGGCCACGACGGGAACGTGTTGGTGGAGAAGCGGGAGTGCACCAGGGCCAGCGCGCTGTGCACCCGGGGGTCCTGCAGGTCGAGGTAGAACGCGGCCAGCTGCGGGGTGGTGAGCATCCCCTTGTAGACCAGGGTGCGCCCCGACAGGCTGGGGAAGTAGACGGTCTCGCTGCCCGCGGCGCCCTGGCCGGCGCCCTCGTGCCCGAGCTCGCGCTCGATGCGCTTGCGGACGACGAAGGCGCGCCGCTCGAGGTCCAGGCCCGTCAGGGGGGCGCCGTCGGCGCCGTCGGCCCGGAGGAACACCTGGCGCAGGGTGGGCATCGCGTCGCGGGCCAGCGCGCCGAGGGTCGCGTCGTCGACGGGCACCTCGCGCCAGCCGAGCAGGGTGACGCCCTCCTCGGCGACGATCCGCTCGACGTCGGTGACGGCCGCCGCGACGGCGGCGCGGCCCTGGGGCAGGAAGGCGATGCCGGTGGCGTAGGCGCCCGGCTCGGGCAGCGCGAAGTCGACGACCTCGCGGAGGAACGCGTCGGGGACCTGCAGCAGGATGCCCGCACCGTCACCGGAGTTGGGCTCGGCGCCGGCCGCCCCGCGGTGGTCGAGGTTGACCAGCGCGGCGATGGCCTTGTCGACGATGTCGCGGCTGCGGCGGCCGTGCATGTCGACGACGAAGGCGACCCCGCACCCGTCGTGCTCGAAGGCGGGGTCGTACAGGCCGGTGCGGCCGGGGGTCTGCTTCAACGGTTCTCTCTCACGGTCGGACCCGCCGCTCCCGGGGTCCGGGGTGCGCGGGCCTGCTCGAAGGGGGACCGGTCGAGCCCCCCGGCCTGGACGGGTGGGTCGGGCCGGGGGTGCGGACGCGCCGCTCCTGGGGCTCCCGGTGGGGGCCTGGGGCGGGCCGGTCGTGCCCGACGACGCTGTCGGGCGGGGTCGACGCGGGCGTGACCGCGTCGCTGGAGGGTAGGACAGCGGGCGCCCCGGTTACCAGCCAGTACCCCTCAGGCGGCGGCCGTGACGGCGGTGCGGGCGTCCGCGCGCACCACCAGCAGCCCCAGCCCGGCGGCCAGCAGGCACGCCGCCGCCCCCAGGCCCAGCCCGGCGCGGGCGCCGAAGGCCTCGCTGACCGCGCCGGCGACGGGCCCGCCCACGGGGGTGGAGCCGAGGAACGCCACCGCCCACAGGGCCATGACCCGCCCGCGCATCTGCGGGTCGGCGTTGAGCTGCAGGGTCGAGTTGCCGCTGGAGAGGAAGGCCACGCTCACCGCCCCGAGCAGGGCCAGGGCCACCAGCTCCACCGGCAGGGTGGGGGCGAGCGCGGCCAGGGCCATGACCACGGCGAACAGGGCGGCGGTGGTGACCAGGGTGCGCAGCCCGGTGCGGCCCCTTGCCGCGACCCACAGCCCGCCGAGCACGGCGCCGACGCCCATCGCGGCGGTCATGAAGCCGTAGGTCTGCGAGCCGCCGTGGAACGTGGTGTCGGCGAGCACGGGCAGCGTCACCTGGAACTCGTAGGCGAGGCAGCCGACCAGCGCCATCATGAGCAGCGGGACCCCGAGGACGGGGGTGCGCCGGACGTAGGCGAACCCGGCGCGCAGCTGCCCGGCGGTCCGCGCGGTGGGCACCGAGGGGCGCAGCGCGCTGACGTCGAGGCGCACCAGCGAGGCGACGACCGCGGCGAAGCTCACCGCGTTGAGCAGGAAGCAGATCCCGGTGCCGCCGGTGGCGATGATGACGCCTGCCACGGCCGGACCCACGGCCCGCGCGGCGTTGACCAGCACCGAGTTGAGGCTGACCGCGTTGCGCAGGTCGTCCGGGCCCACCATCTCCAGGACGAAGGACTGCCGGGCGGGGTTCTCGAAGCAGTTGCACAGCCCGAGCGCGAGGGCCAGGGCGAACACCATCCACAGCCGCACCGCCCCGGTGAGGGTGAGCACGCCGAGGACGAGGGCGAGCGCGCCCATGGTCGTCTGCAGGCCGATCATCAGCCGGCGCTTGTCGACGCGGTCGGCGACGACGCCGCCGTAGGGGCCGAGCAGCAGGACGGGCAGCGTCTGCAGGGCCACGACGACGCCGAGCGCGGTGGCCGAGCCGGTGAGGGTGAGCACCAGCCAGGACTGCGCGACGGTCTGCATCCAGGTGCCGACGAGGGAGACGGCCTGCCCGCCGAAGTAGCGGCGGTAGTTGGGGTTGTGCAGCGAGGAGACGGTGTCGCGGCCGAAGCTGCGGGCGCTGGTCGCGCGGGCGCGGGCGGAGGTGGCGACGCTCACCGGGCCAGCGCCTCGAGGGCGGGCAGGGCGGCGACGAGCCGGTCCCGGTCGGCCGGGTCGAGCGCGGCGAGCCGCTCGGTGAGCAGCCGGTCGCGGGCGGCCCGCATGGCCAGGTGCTGGGTGCGGCCGAGCTCGGTGGCCGAGACGGTGGCCACGCGGCGGTCGTCGGGGTCGGTGGTGCGCTCGAGGAGTCCCGCGTCGTCGAGCTTGGCCACGACGCGGGAGAGCATGGTCGGGTTGACGCCCTCGAGCCCGGCCAGCTCGCCGAGGCGCACCGGGCCGCAGCGCACCACGGCGCCGAGCACGGAGAGCTGGGTGCGGCTGAGCTCGCTGCCGGGCGCGCCGTCGGCCTGCGACTGGCGCTCGAGCCAGCGGGTGGTGCGGACCAGCGCGACGCGCAGCCGGGCCACCTCGTCCACGGCTGTTAGTTGCATGCCAGCAAGCATACGCCCGTCTGTGGTCTCGCATGTAGCGGGCTTCCTGGCCCCCCGGGGCCCCTGGGCGCGCAGGAAGCCCGCTACATGCGGTGGCGGACGGGGGGTCAGCGCTCGGTGAGGCGGCCGTCGGTCATCTGCCAGGACCGGGTGATGGCCACGGCGGCGAGCATCCGGCGGTCGTGCGTGACGAGCACCAGCGTGCCCGCGTAGTCCGCCAGCGCCGCCTCGAGCTGCTCGATCGCCGGCAGGTCGAGGTGGTTGGTCGGCTCGTCGAGCACCAGCAGGTTGACCCCCCGGGCCTGCAGCAGGGCCAGCGCCGCCCGGGTGCGCTCGCCCGGGGACAGCGACGCCGCCGAGCGCCCGACGTGCGCCCCCCGCAGGCCGAACTTGGCCAGCAGCGTGCGCACGTCGGCGTCCGGCCAGTCCGGCACCTGCGCGCCGAACGCCCGGGCCAGCGGCACCTCGCCCAGGAACGCCCCCCGCGCCTGGTCCACCTCGCCCACCGCGACGCCGGGCCCGAGGTGCGCCGTGCCCTCGTCCGGGGCGGTGCGGCCCAGCAGCAGGCTCAGCAGCGTCGTCTTGCCGGAGCCGTTGGCCCCGGTCAGGGCGATGCGGTCGCCCCAGGACACCTCGACGTCGACCGGGCCGAGGGTGAAGCCGCCCCGGCGCAGCACCACACCGTCGAGCGCCGCCACCACCGCGCCGGAGCGGGGGGCCGCGGCGATCTCCATGCGCAGCTGCCACTCCTTGCGCGGCTCGGCCACCTCCTCGAGCCGCTCGAGGCGCCGCTCGGTCTGCCGCGCCTTGGCCGCCTGCTTCTCGGTGGCATCCTGGCGGAACTTGCGGCCCACCTTGTCGTTGTCGGTGGGCTTCTTGCCGACGCCGGCCTTCATCCAGCCGCGCTGCATCCGCGCGCGGGCCTCGAGATCGCCGACGGTCTCGGCGTAGTCGTCGTAGGCCTCGCGGGCGTGGCGGCGGTCGCGCTCGCGCTCGGCGAGGTAGGACTCGTAGCCGCCGCCGTAGACTCCCACCCGCTGCTGGGCGAGGTCGAGCTCGACGACGCGGTTCACGCTGCGGGCGAGGAACTCCCGGTCGTGGCTGACGACGACCAGCGGGGCCGCGTCGGCGCGGCCGACCCGGCCGGCGACGAACGCCTCCAGCCGGTCGAGGCCGTCGAGGTCGAGGTCGTTGGTGGGCTCGTCGAGCAGCAGCACGTCGAAGCGGGACAGCAGCACCGCGGCCAGCCCCACCCGGGCGGCCTGCCCGCCGGAGAGCCCGGTCATGGCCGCGTCGAGCTCCACCCCGAGGCCCAGGTCGCGGGCGACCTCGGCGGCGCGCTCGGGCAGGTCGGCCCCGCCCAGAGCCAGCCAGCGCTCCAGGGTCTCGGAGTAGTCCGGCCCGTCGGTGCCGGCACTCAGCGCGTCGGCGGCCGCGGTCATCTCGGCCTCGGCGGCGGTGACCCCGGTGCGCCGGCCCAGGTAGGCCAGCACGGTCTCGCCCGCGCGGCGCTCCGGCTCCTGCGGCAGGTAGCCCACGGTGGCGTCGGGCGGGCTGACCGCCACCCGGCCGTCGGTGGGGGCGTCGAGCGCGGCGAGCAGGCGCAGCAGCGTCGACTTGCCCGCCCCGTTCTGGCCCACCAGCCCGACGACGTCCCCGGGGGCGACGACGAGGGAGAGGTCGGAGAACAGGGTGCGGTCACCGTGGCCGGCGGCCAGGCCCGTGGCTTGGATGGTGGCGCTCACGGGGGCATCCTCGTCCGGTGCGTGCGGTGGTGGTCCGTCAGGTCGGGGTCGAGCCGTCGGTGGAGGAGGTGCCGGACCCGGTGCCCGCGCCGGACGGGGTGGTCGTCCGGGTCACGGCGACCGGGGTGTGCCGCAGCGACTGGCACGCCTGGCAGGGCCACGACGACTCGGTGACGCTGCCGCTGGTGCCGGGCCACGAGCTGGCCGGGGTCGTCGAGGCCGTGGGGGCCGACGTGTCCCGGGAGTGGCTGGGCCGCCGGGTGACCACGCCGTTCGTCTGCGCGTGCGGGACGTGCGCGGCGTGCGTCCGCGGCCAGCAGCAGGTGTGCCTGGACCAGTCCCAGCCCGGGTTCACCCACGACGGCTCGTACGCCGAGCTGGTGGCGCTGCGGCACGCGGCGGTCAACCTGGTGCCGGTGCCCGACGACGTGCCCGACGAGGTCGCGGCCGCGCTGGGCTGCCGGGTGGCGACGGCGTGGCGGGCCGTGCAGCAGCGGGCCCGGGTGCGGCCGGGGGAGCGGGTGGTGGTGCTCGGTGCGGGCGGGCTCGGGCTGGCCGCGGTGCTGCTGTGCGCCGACCTCGGTGCGGACGTGACCGTGGTCGACCCGTCCCCGGGAGCGCGGGCGCTGGCCGAGCAGCTCGGGGCCGCGCGCTCGGTGGCCCCGGACGACGAGCTGGCGCCGGTGCACGACGTCGCCCTGGAGTGCGCCGGGGTGGCGTCCTCGGCCGCGGCGGGGCTGCGCGCGTTGGCCTTCCGCGGCCGTCACGTGCAGGTGGGTCTGCTGCCCGGAGGTGCGGCGCTGCCGGTGGACCTCGTCATCGGCCGCGAGCTCGACCTGCTGGGCAGCCACGGGATGCCCGCCTGGGAGTACCCGGCGCTGCTCGCCGCGGTGCCCCGGCTGCGCCTCGAGCGGCTCGTCGCTCGCACGGTCGGCCTCGACGAGGCCCCGGCCGCGCTCGCCGCCGTCGGCCGCGACCCGGGGGTCACGGTCGTCCGGCCCTGTGCGTGATTCCTGCACCCAGGAGGCGAGGTCCCGTTCACAGACCCCAGCTGCGGTGCGACAGCACCAACCGGTAGCCGTCCGGGTCGACCACGGTGGTGCCCCAGCGGTCCCAGTACGGGTTGTGGGCCGCCACCACCCGACCGCCCGCGGCGGTGAGCCGTTCCAGGTCGTCCTGCGCCACCGGCGCGCCGAGGTACAGGACGAGCAGGTCCTCCGCGGTCGGGGTGGGGACGGTGCCGTCCTCGACCAGCTCGAGGTGCCAGGCGGCCCCGGGGAAGCCGACGGCCAGCATCGCGTGCGGTTCGTCGGGCCCCGCGCGCCACAGCACGCCCGCCCCGGCCCCGACGGTCCAGAACCGCTCCGCGGCGGGCAGCGCCGCGGTCGGTCGCGCGAGACGGAGGTGGGCGGTGGTGGCGTGCAGCACGCCCCGAGTGTGCCGGGCCCGGGCCCGACGGGACCCCGCGCCGGCACGAGGGACCAGCCCTACGCCAGTCGCGCGCGGACCGCGTCCAGGGTGTCGGCCTCCTCCGCGCGCTTGTCGTCGCGGTAGCGGAGCACGCGGGCGAACCGCAGCGCGACCCCGCCGGGGTAGCGGGTGGAGCGCTGCACGCCGTCGAACGCGACCTCCACCACCTGCTCGGGCCGCACGTGGACGGTGTGGCGGTCCCGGTCGGTCTCCAGGGCCAGGAACCGCTCGGTCTGCCAGCGCAGCACCTCGTCGGTCAGCCCCTTGAACGTCTTGCCCAGCATGACGAACCCGTCCCCGCTGCGGGCCCCGAGGTGCAGGTTGGACAGCCACCCGGTGCGCCGCCCGGACCCCCACTCGACGGCCAGCACGACGAGGTCGAGGGTGTGCACCGGCTTCACCTTCAGCCAGGCCCCGCCGCGTCGGCCCGCGTCGTACGGGGCGTCGAGACCCTTCGCGACGACCCCCTCGTGCCGGGCGGCCACGGTGTCCCGGTAGAACGCCTCGGCCGCCACCGGGTCGTCGGTGATGAGACGGCGCACCCGCAGCCCCTCGGGCACCGTCTCGTCGAGCGCCGCGACCCGCGTCCGCAGCGGCGCGTCCAGCAGGTCCTCGCCGTCGAGGTGCAGCAGGTCGAAGAAGAACGGCTGCAGCGTGTTCGGCGCGCCCGACCGGTTCCCGAACGACGACGCGGTGTCCTGGAACGCCGCGGGCGACCCGTCGGCGAGCAACGACAGCGCCTCCCCGTCGAGGACCAGGCTGCGGGCGGGCAGGGCCCGGACGGCGGCGACGACCCCGGGCACCCGCGCGGTGATCTCGTCCAGCGACCGGGTGAACACCGCCACGTCGTCGCCGTCGCGGTGCACCTGCACCCGCGCCCCGTCGAGCTTCCACTCCACCGCCGCCGTCCCGAGCCGCGCCAGGGCGTCGGCGGTGTCGGTGGCGCTGCCCGCGAGCATGGGCGACACCGGCCGGCCCACCACCAGCCCGATCGCGGCCAGCCCCGCCGCGCCCTCGGTGAGCGCGGCGGCGGCGACGGCGGCGAGGTCGCCGCGCAGCATGACGGCGCGCCGCACGTCGGCCAGCGGGAGGCCGCTCGCGGCGGCGACGGCGTCGGCCATCACGCCCTGCAGTGCCCCCTGGCGCAGCTCACCGCCGAGCAGCCGCCGGAGGAACCGCTGCTCGGTCGACGTCGCGACGGCGAACAGCGCGCCGAGCGCCTCGGCGCGACGGGACTGCGACCCCGTCCCGGTGGTGGCCTTGACCCGGTCGAGGACGGCGTCGGTGCCCGGCACCGTCATGGTCGGCTCGCTCGCCGGGCCGGGGAGGTCCCGCAGACCGGCCCACCCGACGCCGATCTGGCGCTGGGTCAGCTCGCCGGACAGCCACGCCACCACCGTGGCCACGTCCGCGGGCGCGGTGCGGCGCAGCAGGTCCGCGAGGGCGGCCCGCTTCGCCAGCCGCTTCGTGGTGGCCCCGACGACCTCCGAGGTCCGCGCGACCTCGAGCAGCGGGGTGCCCCGTGCGTCGACCACGGGAGTCAGCCGAGCTGGAACGGGTCCCGGGTGCCGCCGGTGAGCTCGACGAACACCGACTTCGCCTCCGTGTACTCGTGCAGCGCGTCGATGCCGTTCTCCCGGCCCAGGCCGGAGTCGCCGAACCCGCCGAACGGCATGTTGGGCGCCACCACCCGGTAGGCGTTGACCCACACCGTGCCCGCCCGCAGCTTCGCCGCCACCCGGTGCGCCCGGTGCACGTCCTTGGTCCACACCGCGCCGGCCAGGCCGTACGGGGTGTCGTTGGCCAGCTTGAGCGCCTCGTCCTCGTCGGTGAACGTGTACACCGCGAGCACGGGCCCGAAGACCTCCTCGCGGACGATCGTCGACTCCGGCCCCACCCCGGTGACGACCGTGGGCTTGACGAAGAGCCCGCCGAGCTCGGCCGCAGGCTCGCCGCCGCAGGCGAAGGTCGCGCCCTCGGCGGCCGCGCCCTGCAGGTAGCCCACCACCTTCTCGAACTGCGGCCGGTTGGCGACCGGGCCCATCTCGGTGGCCGGGTCGGTCGGGTCGCCGAGCACGATCGCGCTGGCCCGCGCGGCCACCTTGGCCACCAGCTCGTCGTGGACGTCGGCGTGCACGATCAGCCGCGACCCCGCCATGCAGGTCTGCCCCGTCGCGGCGAACACCCCGGCCACCAGGCCGTTGGCCGCGGCGTCGAGGTCCGCGTCGGGGAACACCACCTGCGGGCTCTTGCCGCCCAGCTCGAGGGTGACCCGGTTCAGGTTGGCCACCGCGGCCTTCGCCACGGCGCGTCCCGTCGCGGTCGACCCGGTGAACGCGACCTTGTCCACCCCCGGGTGCGAGGCCAGCGCCTCCCCGGTCGAGCGGTCCCAGCCGGTGACGACGTTCAGCACCCCGTCGGGCAGCCCCGCGGCGTGCAGCACCTCGGCGAACGCGACGGTGGAGGCCGGGGCGTGCTCGGACGGCTTGACCACGCAGGTGTTCCCGGCGGCCAGCAGCGGGGCGAGCTTGAAGGTGAGCAGCAGCAGCGGGGAGTTCCACGGGGTGATGGCCCCGACCACGCCGACGGGCTCGCGGGTGGTGTAGCCGAAGTAGCTGCGGTTCACCGGCGGCACGGTGCGGCCCTCGAGCTTGTCGGCCAGGCCGGAGAAGTACCAGTACCACTGGGGCAGCCCCTGCAGCTGCCCGCGCATCTCCCGCATCAGCTTGCCGGAGTCGTTGACCTCCAGGGCCGCCAGCCGCTCGGCGTTCTCCAGGATCGCGTCCCCGACCCGGCGCAGCACCGCGGCCCGCTCGAACCCGGTCATCTGCCCCCACTCGCCGTCGAAGGCGGCGCGGGCCGAGGCCACGGCGAGGTCGACGTCCTCCGGGGAGCCGTCGGCCAGCGAGGCCCACTCGGTGCCGGTGTAGGGGTTGAGCGAGGTGAAGGTGCGCCCCGACACCGCGTCGACGGAGCGACCGCCGATGAAGAGGCGGAAGTGCTGCAGGTCGTCGGTCGGGGCGGTCATGGGGGTCCTCCAGACGTGTCGTGGGTCACAGGTCGCGCACCCGCAGGCTAGGCGGGGGTGACGGGGCCGCGGGGCCGGCTGGCACCCCCGGCGCGGAGCAGCGAGCTGGGCAGGTCGTGGCCGACGGCGTCGCGGGTGACGGCACCCGCCGCGAGCACGGCCTCGAGGTCGATCCCGGTCTCGACCCCGGAGTCGGCGAGCCAGTAGACGAGCTCCTCGGTGGCGATGTTGCCGCTGGCCCCGGGGGCGAAGGGGCAGCCACCGAGCCCGCCCACCGAGGCGTCGAGCTGCGTGACCCCGGCGAGCACGGCGGCCAGCGCGTTGGCCTGCCCGGTGCCGCGGGTGTCGTGGAAGTGCGCTCCCAGCGCCACCGCGGGCGACGCGGCCCGGACGGCGTCGAGCAGGGCGACGGTGCGGGCGGGGGTGACGGTGCCGATGGTGTCGCCGAGGCAGAGCTGGTCGGCACCCTGCGCGACGGCCGCGGTGGTGACCGCCACGACGCGGGCCGGGTCGGTGCGTCCGTCGAAGGGGCAGTCCCACGCCGTGGCCACGATGACCTCGAGCGAGCCGCCCGCGCCGTGGGCCAGCTCGGCGATCGCCGCGACCGCGTCGGTGGCCTCCGCGGTGGAGCGGCCCGCGTTGGCCCGGGAGTGGCTGTCCGCGGCGCTGACCACGTACTCCAGGTCGGCCACCCCGGCGTCGACGGCGCGCTGCGCGCCGCGCAGGTTGGCCACCAGCGCGGAGAAGTGCACGCCGGGGAAGCGGTGCAGCTCGGCGGCCACGTCGTCGGCGTCGGCCAGCGCCGGCACGGCCTTCGGCGAGACGAACGACGTCACCTCCACCCGGCGCACGCCGGTCGCGACGATCGCCTCCAGCATCGCGAGCTTGCCCGCCAGCGGCACCGGGTCCTCGAGCTGGAGTCCGTCGCGCATCCCGACCTCGCGGACGTCGACCGCACCGGGCAGCTGCATCAGATGACTCCCTCCTCGCGCAGCGCGTCGCGCTCCGCGGCGTCGAGGCCGAGCTCGGCCCAGACCTCGTCGTTGTGGTGCCCGGGGGCGGGCGCGCCGGCCCAGCGCACCCCGCCGGGGGTGTCGGAGAGCCGGGGGGTGACGCCGGGGCCGAGCACGTCGGCGTCCACCCGCAGGTCGTGGTGCGGCACCAGCATGTCCCGGGCGCGGAACTGCGGGTCGGCGACCACGTCCGCCACGGTCGCCACCGGGCCGACCACCACCCCGGCCCCGGTGCAGCGCGCCACCAGGTCGTCGGCGTCCAGCTCCGCGGCCCACGCCCCGACCAGCTCGTCGAGCTCGTCCTGGTTGGCGGCGCGGGCGACGTGGGTGGCGAAGCGCGGGTCCTCGGCGAGCTCGTCGCGGTCCATGGCCCGGCACAGCCTGCGGAACACCGTGTCCTGGTTCGCGGCGATGATGACGAACGTCCCGTCGGCGCTGCGGTAGCTGTTCGACGGGGCGAGGCCCTCCAGCCGGGTCCCACCGGGTCCGCGGACGTGCCCGGTGCGGTCGAAGTCGGGGACCATCGACTCCGTCACCGCCAGGCAGGAGTCGGTCAGCGCGGTGTCGACGACCTGGCCGCGACCGGTGCGGGCCCGGGCCACCAGCGCGCTGAGCACGCCCTGCGCGGCGAACATGCCGGCCAGCGAGTCGCCCAGGGAGAGCGCCATGCGCACCGGCGGCTGGCCGGGGAAACCGGTGACGTGCCGCATCCCGGCGCGGGCCTCGGCCACGCTGGCGTACCCCGGCTGCTCGGCCATCGGACCGGTCTGGCCGTACCCGGAGACCCGGGCGATCACCAGCCCGGGGTTGGTCTCGGACAGCACGTCCGGGCCCAGGCCCCACCGCTCCAGGGTGCCGGGCCGGAAGCTCTCCACGACGACGTCGGCGGTGTCGACGAGCCGGCGGAACAGCGCCTGCCCGCGGTCGGAGCGCAGGTCGAGGGTGACGCACCGCTTGTTGCGGGCGTGCACGGTCCAGAAGTAGCCCTGGCCGTCGGGGTCGTGCACCTGCCCCCACGTGCGCAGCGGGTCGGGCCGGCCCGGCGCCTCGACCTTGACCACGTCGGCCCCCTGGTCGCCGAGCAGCCGGCCGCAGAACGGGCCCGCGATCAGCGTGCCGACCTCGACCACCCGGATGCCCTCCAGCGCGCCCTGCACCCCCCCACCGTAGGGCACCCCCGGGTCGCTGGCACGAGCACGCGCACAACAGGTCTCGACGCCGGGGCCCGGCGGCCCTACGGTGCTGCTGGCCGGGCACCGCCGCCCGGCAGCCGAGCGAGGAGCGCGCCGTGACCGACCTGTTGACCGAGCAGTCCCGCGTCGCCGAGGAGGTGCTGACCGGCCTGGAGGAGCTGCTGCGCAGCATCACCGACGCCGACCTGCACCGCGCCGACCCGGGCGGGGGCTGGACCTGCGCGCAGGTGGTCAGCCACGTGACCCTGGCCGGCATCCTCTGGGTGGGCGACGTCGCCCGGCTGGCGGCGGACCCGGAGCTGGACTTCTTCTTCCGGGAGGAGATCGGCCACGACACCACCGGGGCCGTGCCCCCGACGGCCGAGGAGGCGGCCGACAAGGTCGCCGCGCTGCGCCGCACCATGCTCACCACGATGGCGATGCACACCCCGGAGGTCCTCGCCCGCGAGGTCACCATCACCACGCTGGGCCGGATGACGGTGGCGGAGTGGCTGCCGATCATCGTCGGGCACGTGGTCAACCACCGCGACCAGCTCCACGCGGTGCTCGCCTCGCGCGACCGGCTGCCCGAGCGCTTCGTCGTGCCCGAGGGCGCCACCACCGCGGCCGGCGGCGCCTGATGCGCGCCGTCGTCCTCACCGGCGTGGGCCAGGTCGAGGTGCAGGAGCGTCCCGACCCCACCGCCGACCCACAGCACGTGGTGGTGCACGTCGACGTGGCGTCGATCTGCGGCACGGACGCCCACCAGTACGAGGGCCGCATCGACTCGCCGTTCCCGCGGGTGCCGGGCCACGACTTCGCCGGCACGGTCGTCGCGGTCGGCGCCGGGGTCGACGAGGCGCTCGTCGGCCGGCAGTTCGCGGTCAAGCCGTCCCGCCCGTGCGGGAAGTGCGCGGCGTGCGCGGACGGGCCGTCGCTGGACTGCCCGAACAAGAAGCTCATCGGGCTGTGGAGCGACGGCTGCTTCGCCGAGCTCGTCGCCGTGCCGCGGGTGAACCTGGTCCCGATCCCCGACGGGGTGCCCGTGCACGCGGCCGCCCTGCTGGAGCCGTTCGCGGTGGCGCTCAACTGCATCGACCGGCTGCAGATCAAGCTGGGTGACTCGGTGCTCGTGCTCGGCCAGGGGCCCATCGGCCTGGCCGTGGCCCGCTTCGCCGCCCTCTCCGGCGCCGGCCGGCTGACCGTCACCGACGTGCGCGACGAGGTGTTCGCGGTCTCCCGGGCGTTCGGGGCGACGGACTGCCTGGACAGCCGCACCGACGACCTCACCGCGACCATCCTCGGCATGCACGACGGTCGCGGCGCTGACGTGGTCGTCGAGACCTCGGGCGCGCCCGCGGCCTCGGCGTCGGTCATCGACCTGGTCCGCAAGGAGGGCAAGGCCTCGTTCATCGGCTACGCCAACGACCTGCCCGGCATCCCCGTCGTCCCCATGATGCTCAAGACGGCGACGGTGTTCGGCATCGGCGGCAACGGCGGGCGCGGGCAGTACGAGCGCTCGCTCGAGCTGATCCGCGCCGGCCGGGTCGACATCGACCCCCTGGTCACCCACCGCTTCGGCCTCGACGACGCCCCGGAGGCGTTCGAGGTGGCCAGCACCAAGCGCGACGGGGCGATCAAGGTGCTGCTGGAGCCGTGAGGCCGCTCAGCCGCTGACCCGCTTGTAGGGGTCGCGGGGCGCGCCGCCGCCGGCCACCACCCGCTCCGACCACCCGTCGAGGCGGGTGGTGAGCCCGGCGAGGTCGTCCACGGGCGCCAGCACCCGGTCCATCGCCGCGTCGGTGCGGGCCTCGATCGCGTCGCGCTCCGCCCGGCCGGTGTCGGTGAGCGCGCCGTCGGCCACCCAGCCCCGGGCCACCAGCTCGGCGTCCGCAGCGGCCATGGCCTCGGCCGACCACCCGCGCGAGGCGGCGTAGGCGGTGGGCTCCCAGCCCACCCAGTACTCGGTGACCAGGTTGGCCTGCAGCCCGGTGAGCCCGGCGGCCACGGCGGCGGCCTGGGCGACGTCGCCGCGCAGCTCGCGCAGCAGCGTCGTCGCGTGCCACAGCCGGCCCAGCGGGTCGGCCGGCCACGCCAGCGAGGCCAGCCCGGCGGCCAGGGGCCGTCCGGCCAGGTCGGCGACGGCGACGTCGGTGGCCCGCCGCAGCTGGGTCACCGCGTCGTCGACCTCCCCGGGGTCGACGTCGGGCAGCAGCTGGTGCAGCGCGGCCACGGCGCCGCGCTCGCGGGCCGCGAGCACGTCCGCGCGGGAGGCGATCCCGCGCGCCTGCTCGTAGAGGGAGGTGACCAGGCCGGGCTCGAACACGCCGAACGCGGCCACCGCCACCTCCGCGCTGGGCTCGCCCATCGGGGCGGTGCGGCCCCACACGTACCCGGTGAGGAACTCCAGGCCGAGCGCGGCCAGCTCGTCGTAGGCCGCCCGTGCCCAGAAGTGCACCGTGGCCAGCGGTTTCGCCGCGTCGCGGAACCGGCGCGCCGGGGTGTCGGTCACCCTCGGTGCGGGCCGGCCCGGTGCGGGCTCGGCCAGGAAGGTCGTCGTCACCTCGTCGTGGTCCACGGGGCTCCCTGCTGGGTCGGTGTGGTCGTGCTCACAGCACGGGCACTGTACGACCCTCAGACCCCGACGGGCGCGTCCGCGGTGGCCTCGACGAGCAGGTCGTAGGAGCGCAGCCGGTCGGCCTGGTCGTAGGCCATCGTGGTGACCATCAGCTCGTCGGCCCGGGTGCGCTCGAGCAGCTCGTGCACCCCGGCCCGCACCGTCGCCGGTCCGCCGACGACCGCCGCCCCGACCGTGCCGGCCAGCGCCGCCCGCTGCGCCGCGGAGAGCGGGTTGGCCGCCGCCTCCTCGGGGCTGGGGAACGTCGACGGGTTGCCCGAGCGCAGCCGCACGAAGGACAGCTCCAGGGAGCCGGCCAGGTAGCGGGCGCGCTCGTCGTCCTCGGCGGCCAGCACGTTCACGGTGACCATGACGTACGGCTCGGCCAGCACCCCGGGCCGGAACGACTCCCGGTACGCGGCCACGGCGGCGTCGGTCTGCTGGGCGGAGAAGTGGTGGGCGTGGGCGAAGGGCAGGCCGAGGATGCCCGCCACCTGCGCGGAGTAGGTCGAGGACCCCAGCAGCCACACCGCCACCTGGGCGCCGAGGCCGGGCACGGCGGTGATGGCCGCGTAGGGGTGGTCCGCGGGGTAGCCGTCGTCGAAGAACGCGCGCAGCTGGGCCAGCTGCTGGGGGAAGTCGTCGGCCGAGAGCGCCTCGGCGGACCGGCGCAGCGCGTGCGCGGTCACCTGGTCGGTGCCCGGGGCGCGGCCGATGCCCAGGTCGATGCGGTCGGGGTACAGCGCGTCGAGGGTGCCGAACTGCTCGGCCACCACCAGCGGCGCGTGGTTCGGCAGCATCACCCCGCCGGAGCCCACCCGCAGCCGGGACGTGGCGGCCGCGACGGCCCCGATGGTGACCGCGGGCGCCGAGCTGGCGATGCCGACCATGGAGTGGTGCTCGGCCAGCCAGTACCGGGTGAAGCCGAGGCGCTCGACGTGCGCGGCCAGCTCCAGGGTGTTGCGCAGCGCGTCGCGCGGCGTGGAGCCCGTCGGGACGGGGGAGACGTCGAGCACGGACAGCGGCACGCCGCCGACGGTCGTGGGGCGCTCGGGCAACGAAGCGGTCATGCCGTCACACAACGCCGCCGCGCTGTCGGCTGTTCCGCCGACACCGGGTGCTTCTGCTTGCGAACGGTGGTGGTGGGGGTCACGATCCCCGCGCGGACGCAGCACGGGGGGCCGGTCACGGCCGACGGCTCGCCGCACCGACGAGGGAGCCCACCGATGAGCCTGCACCGAGCCCGACCCACCCGACGCCTCGCCCGGCTGGCGCTGCCCGCCGCCGGCGCCGCCGCGACCGCGCTGCTCGCGACGAGCACCGCGTCCGCCGCGCCGCTCGGCGGGGCGCTGCTGTACTTCCCCGCGCTCAACTCCGTCACCGGCGTCCTCGTCGACCCGGTGGCCCCGCCGACCGGCGCGCAGGGTGGGGCCTTCGTCGGCCCCACGAGCACCGACGCCGCCGCGGGGGCCATCGCCTTCGGACCGGGCTCGGTCGCCGTCTCGCAGGCCGGTGCGAGCAGCGCCGCCGGGGCCATCGCGCTCGGCGGCGGTGTGGCCGGCGCGCTCGACGCCACCGGGACGACGGTCACCTACGAGGCCGGGGCCACGGCCGACCAGGGCAGCACCGCAGGGGCCATCGCCGTCGGCGAGGGGGCCGTCGCGGGGCCGGCCGTGGCCGTGGGCGGCAGCCGCGCCGGGTCGATCGCCGTCGGTGCGGGGTCGGTCAGCGAGGGGGCGACGGCGACCGACGGCAGCGAGGCCGGGTCGGTCGCCCTGCTCGGGGGCACCACCGAGGCCGCGGCCATCGGCGGCGGGGAGGCGCAGGCGTACGCCACCGGTCCGGCCGCCACGGCGGGCGCGGCGGCCGACGGCGGTCGCGCCGTCGCGCTGTCCACCGGCGCGGGCGCCAGGACGATCTCCACGGCCGCCGCGGGCGACGTCTCCATCTCCTGGGCCGGGCCCGGGGGCTCGGCGTCGGCCACGAGCGCCGGGGCGACCACCGGGACCGGCGGTCCCGCGCTGGCCTACAACCTCAGCTCGGGCACGTTCTCGGCCACCACGGGCCCGCTGACGTTCCCGTTCCCGGTCGCTCCCTGACCCTCACGACCCCAGTGCCGGGTCCGCCTTGAGCGCGGTCCCGGACAGCCCGCGGCGGCGGCTCTCGGCCAGCAGGACGGCCAGGGTCGTCGCCGCGGCGTCGTAGCCGGTGCCGTGGGGCGGGCGCACGTTGGACAGGCAGTTGCGCGCGGAGTCCGGCGTGCCCGGCCGGGGGTCGTGGGTGAGGTAGAGCCCCAGGGAGTCCGTCGAGCTCATGCCCGGCCGCTCGCCGACGAGCACCACGACCATCCGCGCGCCCAGCGCCCGGGCCACCTCGTCACCGAGGGCCACCCGGGCCTGGTGCGCCACCACCACCGGCGCCACGGCCCACCCGTCGAGCCGTTCCCGCACCGCCGCCACCGTGGCGGACGCGTGGGAGTGCACGGCCAGCGGCGAGAGCCCGTCGGCCACCACGAGCGCGAGGTCCCACTCGCCGCGGGGCAGCTCGGTGCCCTCGGCCAGCCGGCGTCCCAGGTCCGGCCGCTGCAGGTAGGTCGCCCGGTCCGGGGCCGCGCTGCGCACCTCGAGCACGTCGTCACCGAGGTCGAGCAGCGACGGGTCCAGCGGGGTGTGCACGGCGTCGCGGGCGGCGGCGTGCGCGGCCCGCAGCTCGAGCAGCCGGGCCGTGGGCAGCGCGTCCCCGGCCCGGCCCAGGGCCACCCGCGCCCGGGTCGCCGAGCGGAGCTGCGCCATCAGGTCGGTGCTCACAGCGAGCCGCCCACCAGCGCCCGGGTGGCGGCCGCGGGCACCTCGCGGACCCGGCCGTCGTCGCCGAGCAGGTCCATCCGGGCCAGCCAGTCCCGGAACTCCGGGGCGGGCTCGAGGCCGAGCACGGAGCGGGCGTACAGCGCGTCCTGCCAGCTCAGCGACTGGTAGTGCAGCATCACGTCGTCCCCACCCGGCACGGCGATGACGAAGGGGCACCCGGCCACCCCGAGCATGGTCAGCAGGGTGTCGGTGTCGTCCCCGTCGGACTCGGCGTGGTTGGTGTAGCAGACGTCGACCCCCATGGGCAGGCCCAGCAGCGTGCCGCAGAAGTGGTCCTCCAGGCCGGCGCGGAGGATCTGCTTGCCGTCGTAGAGGTACTCCGGGCCGATGAAGCCGACCACGGTGTTGACCAGCAGCGGGTCGAACGCCCGGCACACCGCGTACGCGCGGGCCTCCAGGGTCTGCTGGTCCACCGGGGCGCCCCCGGTGCCGAGGTGCGCCCCGGCCGAGAGCGCGCTGCCCTGCCCGGTCTCGAAGTACATCGCGTTGCGGCCCACCGTGCCCCGGTCCAGCGCCAGCACGCCCTCGTGGGCCTCGCGCAGCATGGCCAGGGTGACGCCGAACCCGTCGTTGGCGCCCTGGGTGCCGGCGACGGACTGGAAGACCAGGTCGACCGGGGAGCCGCGCTCGAGCAGCTCGAGGGTGGTGGTGACGTGGGCCAGCACGCAGCTCTGGGTGGGGATGTCGTAGCGCTGCCGGACCTCGTCGACGAGGGTGAGCAGGTCGTGCGCCCGGTTCGGGGAGTCGCTGGCCGGGTTGATGCCGATGACGGCGTCCCCGCAGCCGTGCAGCAGGCCGTCCACGATGGACGCCGTCACCCCCACCGGGTCGTCGGTGGGGTGGTTGGGCTGCAACCGGGTCGCCAGCGTCCCCGGCAGCCCTATCGTGCTGCGCAGCGCGGTGACGACCGTGGTGCGCCGGGCCACCGAGACCAGGTCGGCCACCCGCATCAGCTTGCTCACCGCGGCCACGATCTCCGGGGTGAGACCGGGGGCCAGCGCGGCGGTGTCGGTGGCCGGGGAGAGCAGGTGGTCGCGCAGCTCGCCGACCGTCATCGCGGCGACCGGGGCGAACGCGGCTAGGTCGTGGCCGTCGAGGATGAGCCGGGTGACCTCGTCGTCCTCGTAGGGCACCACCGGCTCCTCGAGCAGCGCCGTCAGCGGCAGGTCGGCCAGGACCTGCTGCGCCGCCACCCGTTCCGCCTCCGACGACGCGGCGCACCCGGCGAGGACGTCCCCGGAGCGGGCCGGGGTGGCGCGGGCGAGCAGCTCGACGACGGACGGGAAGGTGTAGGAGTGCCCGGCCACGGTGCCGGTGCGCGCGACCACGTCAGCGCTCCAGGTCGGCGTCGGCCGCGGCGAGGGCGGCGAACTCCTCCTCGGGCGCGGACGCCACGAGGTGGTGGCGGCTGTGCAGCGCGAAGTAGGCCATGAACGCCGCGAACGCGGCGAGGCAGCACAGCGCGGCCACCACGTCGACGAGGAACGTGGCCAGCACTGCGGTGACCGCGAGGACCAGCGCGACCGACGTCGTCACCGAACCGCCCGGGGTGCGGTAGGGCCGCTCCAGCTCGGGCTCGCGCCGGCGCAGCACCAGGTGGCTCACCATCATGAGCACGTAGCTCAGGGTCGCCCCGAACACCGCCATGTTGAGCAGCACCGCGCCCTTCCCGGTCAGCGACAGCGCGAAGCCGATGAGCCCGGGCACCACCAGCGCGAGCACCGGAGCCTTGCGGGAGTTCGTGCGCGACAGCACCGTCGGCAGGTAGCCGGCCCGGGAGAGCGCGAACGTCTGCCGGGAGTAGGCGTAGATGATGGAGAAGAAGCTGGCGATCAGGCCGAGCAGGCCGATGTAGTTCACGGTCGACGTCAGCCACGCGGGCGCCCCGGCCCCGAGCAGCGCGTCGACGGGCGGGTTGCCCGACTCGCCCAGCACGCCCGTGCCCGCCCCGCCGACCGAGAGCACCAGCACGGCCACCGCGAGCACCAGCAGCACGCCCATGCTGGCGACGATGCCGCGCGGCACGTCGCGCGCGGGGTTCTTGGCCTCCTCCGCGGCCAGCGGCACCCCCTCGACGGCGAGGAAGAACCAGATGGCGAACGGGAACGCCGACCACACCCCGAGCAGGCCGGTGGGCAGGAACGACGACGCGCCGAGGGTGTCGGTGGGGGCCTGGTCGGTGAAGTTCGCTGTGTCCAGGTGGGTCGCCATGCCGATGCCGAACAGCACCAGTCCCGCGACCGCGATGCCGGTGATGACGAACATGACCTTCATGGCCTCGCCGGCCCCGGTGAGGTGGATGCCGATGAAGACGGCGTAGCAGACGAGGTAGACCCACCAGCCGTCGGTGATCCCGAACAGCCCGAGCGACTCCACGTAGGCACCGATGAACGTGGCGATGGCCGCCGGAGCGATGGCGTACTCGATGAGCACGGCCGTGCCGGTGGCGAACCCGCCCCAGGTGCCCAGCGCGCGGCGCGCGAAGGTGTAGCCGCCGCCGGCCGTGGGCAGGGCGGAGGAGAGCTCGGCCAGGCCGAGGACGAGGGCCAGGTACATCCCGCCCATGAGGACGACGGCGACGAGCAGCCCGCCGAACCCGCCCTGGGCCAGGCCGAAGTTCCACCCCGCGTAGTCCCCGGAGATGACGTAGCTGACGCCGAGCCCGGCCAGCAGCACCCAGCCCGCGGAGCCGGACCGCAGCTGCCGGGCGGCGAGGTACTCGAGGTCGGGTGACCCGGCGCCGGTGCTGGTCGCGGCGGTGCGGGGCGAGGTCTCCGTCATCGTCGCAGCGTGATCTTGGTGGTCCCCCCGGTCAAGGGTTCGTCGAGCCCGGCAACGTGATGGTCACGTGCGGCCGTCCGCCGCGGCGCCGGGGGTCACCGCAGGACGACGCGCAGCAGCCGCTCCAGCTCCCGGGGGTCCGCCTCCGCCCCGGTGGCCAGCAGCTGGACGACCCACCCGTCCACCACGGCGACGGCGGCCCGCACCCGGTCGGGGTCGTCGCTGCTCGCCCGCAGCACGGCGGTCAGGGCGTCGACCCAGACGTGCGCCGCCCCGCGCAGTGCGGGCCGGCGCGCGGCGTGCAGGGACAGCTCGTAGCCGGCGACGACGCGCCCGCGGTCGTGGTCCAGCTCGGCGCAGAGCAGGTCGGCGAGCCAGGCGAGGTCGGTCCCGGCGGGGACGTCGGGCAGCGCGGCGGTGAGCACCCGGCCCTGGTGGGCGAGCACCGCCCCGAGCAGCGCGTCGAGGTCGGCGAAGTGGTAGCCGACCGCGGACTTGGCCACCCCCGCCTCGGCGGCCACGGCGCGGTGGCTGACCCCGGCCACGCCGTCCCGGGCCAGCACCCGCAGCGCGGCGGCCACGAGCTCGTCCCGCCGTCGCTGCCCCCGCAGCCGGCGCCCGTCGGTCACGCGGAGCCCAGCTGCAGCACGAGCGCACCGACCAGGACCAGCCCCAGCCCGGCCAGCGCGCGGCGGTCCAGCCGGTCACCGAAGCCCACGGCGCCCACCACGGCCGCCCCGACGATGCCCGCCCCCGTCCACACCCCGTACCCCACGGCCAGCGAGAGCCCGGCGGCCAGCGCGCGGGCCACCAGCACCACCGACACGCCGATGCCGACGAACGTGCCGAGCGCGGGCAACGCCCGGCGCATCCCGTCCGACGCGCGGAGCGACGCCACCCCCAGCACCTGCGCGACGACGCCGGCGGCCAGGTAGGCCCAGGCCGTCACGGCGCTGGGGCGGGGCAGTGGGTGCTCACGCGCGCCGGGTCATCACGACGGTGCCCGCCGCGAGCAGCGCCAGGCCGACCACCTGCACCGCGGTGAGGGGCTCGTCGAAGACGAGGGTGCTCAGCAGCGCGGCCGCGGCCAGGCCGCTGGCGGTCAGCGTCCCGTAGGCCACCCCGAGCCCCAGCCCGCCGCTGACGGCTCGGGCGAAGAGCGGCAGCGAGACCCCGTAGGCCACGAGGACGCCGACGGCGGGCAGGGCGTGGGTGAAGCCGGCCGAGGCCCGCAGGCACAGCGTGCCCAGCACCTCCCCGGCCACGGCCAGCGCGAGGAGCAGCCAGGGCGGGAAACTAGTGGGACGCACGTCCAGATACTAGCGGCCGCGGTTGCGCCGCCACAGGGTGGCCGAGAGCACCGTGGCGAAGGTGCACCACGCGGCGTACGGCAGCAGGGCGACGGCCGCGGGACGCGACGCGGCGTCGGCCCGCCGGGCCAGGTCGGCGCAGCTGGCGGCCAGCGCCCCGGCCACCACGGTGGCCCCGGCCAGGCGGTGGGCGCGGAAGAACACCCACGTCCACGACGCGTTCAGCGCCAGGTTGGCCGCCAGCGCGGTGGCGAAGGCCCGGGCCTCGTCGTCGCGGCCCTGCGCGCGGAGCCGGTCGAGCACCCGCGTCGCCGCGACGGCCGTGTCGGCGTACAGCGCCGTCCACACCACGGGGAACACCGCGGCGGGAGGCTGGAACGGGGGCTCGTCCAGGGAACGGAACCAGGGGCTGTCGGCGCTGCTGCCGGCGAGCCCGCCGACGGCGGCGGTGGCGAGGGTCCCGGCGGCGACGGCCGGTGCGGTGGTGGTCACGGCGTCCATGGTGCCGCGAGCGCGGGCTCGAGGGCGTGGGCCACCTCGAGCACCTCCCGGTCACCACGGGGCGGCCCGATCACCTGCAGGCCGACGGGCAGCCCCTCCGGGGTGCGACCCGCAGGCAGCGACAGCGCGGGCAGCCCGGTGGCGCTGACGAGCGTGCAGGACCGCATCCAGCCCAGGTAGTCCGGCTGGGCCACGCCGTCGACGACGGTGGGGTACTCGGTGTCGACGTCGAACGGCACGACCTGCGTCGTCGGGGCCAGCAGCACGTCGAAGCGGGTGAAGAACTCGGCCACCGCGACGTGCAGGCGGGTGTGGGCGGCCTCCGCGCGGGCCAGGTCGGCCCCGCTGAGCCGGCGGCCCGCGGCCACGTTGCCGTGGATGGTGGCCTTGACCAGCTCGGGGTGGGCGTCGACGACGGGCCCGAGCGAGGCGGCGAACAGCCACGCCCGCAGCACGGTGAACACCTCGTCGGCCTCGTCGAGGTCCGGGCACGCGGCCTCCAGCCGGCCGCCGAGGTCCGTGACCACCTCCGGCACCCCGGTCAGGGCGTCGCGCACCGCGGCGTCGACCGGGACGCGGCCACCGAGGTCCGGCGCCCACGCGACCCGCAGCCCGGCCAGGTCCTGCCGGGACGGCGGGGTGAACGAGGCCCCCGGCTCGGCCAGCGAGAGCGGGGCGCGGGGGTCCGGCCCGGCCAGCACCGAGAGCCCCAGCGCGACGTCGGCGACCGTGCGCCCCAGCGGTCCCTGCACCGAGAGCGTGGAGAAGCCCAGCGCCGCGGGGACCGTGGGCACCCGGCCCGGGCTGGGCCGCAGCCCCACCACCCCGCAGAACGCGGCCGGGTTGCGCAGCGAGCCGCCCATGTCCGAGCCCTCGGCCAGCGCCACCATGCCCGTGGCCAGCGCGGCCGCCGCCCCGCCGCTGGAGCCACCCGCGCTGCGCGACGGGTCGTGCGGGTTGCGGGTCGGCCCGAACAGCGGGTTCGTGGTGTGCGACCCGGCGGCGAACTCGGGCACGTTCGTCTTGCCCAGGCGCACCGCGCCCGCGTCGCGCATCCGGGCCACCACGAGCTCGTCGTGGGTGGGCACCAGGTCGCGGTGCACGGGGGAGCCGAAGGTGGTCCGCATCCCCGCGGTGAGGTGGGTGTCCTTGTGCGCCACGGGCAGACCGTGCAGCGGCCCGACCTGGTCCCCGCGGGCCAGGGCGGCGTCCGCGGCCGCCGCCTGCGCCCGCGCCCCGTCGACGTCGAGGGTGACCAGGGCGTTCGTCGTGGGGTTCAGCCGGTCCACCCGGGCCAGGTGCGCCTCCAGCAGCTCGCGGGCCGAGACCTCGCGGGCACGCAGCAGCGCGGCCAGGCGGGTCGCGGGCAGCAGGCACAGGTCGTCGGGTTGTCCGTCCACCCGTACAGCGTGCAACGGACGGCCCCCGGGGGGCATGATCGCCCCCACCTCGGCGACGGCCCGGGGCCCCGGGGGTGGTGGACGTGGCGACGACGACGGGCACGACGGCGCAGGAGGCGCCGCACCGGCTGCCGGTGCGGACCCTGGTCGCGGCCAGCGTGGGCAACGCGCTGGAGTGGTACGACTGGACGGTCTACGCGACGTTCCTGGTCTACTTCGCGACCCAGTTCTTCCCGTCGGGCAACCCGGCGCTGGCCCTGGTCAACGCCGCGGCCACCTACGCCCTGGCGTTCTTCTTCCGGCCCGTCGGCGGCTGGCTGCTGGGCCGCTTCGCCGACGTCCGCGGCCGCAAGGCCGCGATGCTGCTCACCCTGGGCCTGATGGCGGGCGGCTCGTTCGTCATCGGGATCCTGCCGACGTTCCAGCAGGTCTCGTGGCTGGCCCCCGTGCTGCTGCTGCTCGCGCGCATCGCGCAGGGCATGTCGCTGGGCGGCGAGGTCTCCAACGCCTCGGCCTACCTGGCCGAGATCGCCCCGCAGGGCCGCCGCGGGCGCTACTCGTCGTTCTTCTACACCTCGACCGGGCTCGCCCTGCTGGCCGCGTCGCTGCTGGGGGTGCTGCTGACGAACGTGCTCGACGGTGACCAGCTGCGCGCCTACGGCTGGCGCATCCCGTTCATCCTCGGTGGCCTGCTGGGGCTGCTGGGGCTCTGGCTGCGCCGCAGCATCGCCGAGACCGAGCAGTTCGAGGCCCGGGAGGACGACGCCAAGCAGGTGCGCCGGCCGCTGCTGACCACGCTCACCCAGCACCCCCGGGCGGTGGCCACCCTGGTCGGGATCACCCTGCTCAACACGCTGAACTACTACACCTTCTTCGCCGCCCTGACCCCGTACGCGGTGGGCACCAAGAAGATCGACGGCTCCACGGTGTTCACCGCGCTCAGCATCGGCACGGCGCTGTTCGTGCTGCTGCAGTACCCGTTCGGCTGGCTGTCCGACCGGTTCGGCCGCAAGCCGCAGCTGCTGGTGTGGGCGGGGGCGCTGACGCTGACGGTCATCCCGCTCTCCCGGCTCATCACCCCCGACGCGGGGCTGCCCCAGCTGCTGGTGGTGTTCTGCGTGGGGCTGGGTCTGTACGCGCTGATGGCCTCGATCGCGCCGGCCATCATGAGCGAGCTGTTCCCCACCGAGCTGCGCGGCGTGGGCATCGGCGCCTGGTACAACATCACCGTCGCCCTCTTCGGTGGCACGGCGCCGCTGGTCATCTCGTTCCTGGCCGGCCGCGGGCACTCCGACTGGTTCTTTTACTACGTCACCGCCGGTGCCGCGATCGGCTTCCTCACCATCCTCACGCTGCGCGAGACCGCCCACGAGCCGCTGCGGTGAGCGCCGCGCTGGACCTGCTCACCGCGCTCGTCCGCACCGACACCGTCGGGGCCCGCGAGGGCGCGGACGCGCGGCGCTGCGGCGGGCTGCTCGGCGACGCCGGGTTCGACGTCGCCCTGCCCTCGTGGGAGCCCGGCCGCGAGCAGCTGGTGGCGCGCACCGGGTCCGGCGGGTCGACCGGTGCCCCGCTCACCCTGACCGGGCACCTCGACACCGTGCCCGTCGGCGACCCGGCCGCGTGGGCGTCCGACCCGTGGTCGGCCGAGCGCGACGGGGACCGGGTGCTGGGCCGTGGCACCTCCGACATGCTCTCCGGGGTGGCCGCCCTCGTCGTCGCCGCCGCCGAGCACGCGCGGCGCCCGCACGCGTGCCGCGGGGTGCAGGTGGTGCTCACCGCGGGGGAGGAGACCGGGTGCACCGGGGCGCTGGCCCTGCGCGCGGCGGACCTCGCGACCGGCGGCCCGCTGCTGGTGGCCGAGCCGACCGCGAACCGGCTCGTCCCCGGGCACAAGGGCGTGCACTGGCTGGAGCTGACCGCCGCCGGGCGCGCCGCGCACGGCTCCGCGCCCGAGCTGGGCGACAACGCGGTGGTGCGCCTGGCCCGGGCCGCGGTGGCGCTGCACGACCACGACGGCTGGCCCCGCCACGCGACGTTCGGCGCCGTCACCGCCAACGTCGGGGTGCTCGCCGGCGGGGTGCAGCCCAACGTGGTGCCGGACGCCGCGCGGCTGCTGCTCGACACCCGCACCGTGCCCGGGCTCGACGCCGACGCCCACCGGGCCGCCGTCGGGGCGCTCGCGGGCGACGGGGTGACCGTGGCCGACCACCTGGTGCTCCCCGTGGTCGACACCGCCGCGGACGACCCGTTCGTCGCGCGGGTGCAGGACGCGATGCGGGCCACCGGGCTCGACCCGGAGCCCGCCCCGCCGGCCCGGTTCTTCACCGACGCCTCCGTGCTGGCCCCGCTGCTGGGCACCCCGGCCGCCACCGTGGTGCTCGGCCCCGGGGAGCCCGACCAGTGCCACGTGCGCGACGAGTGGTGCTCGGCGACGCGGGTGGACACCGCCGTCGAGCTCTACGCGGTGCTGCTCGACCGGTGGTGCGCCCGCTAGGGCCGACGCAGCGCATGCACGAGGCCGGCCAGCTCGGCGGTGAGCTCGCCGGCCTGGGACATCACCGCGTCGAGCCACCAGAACCCGTGCGCCGCACCGGGGTAGGTGGTGGTGCCCACGGGCACCCCCGCCTCGGCCAGGCGCGCCGCGTAGGCCAGGCCCTCGTCGCGCAGCGGGTCGAGCTCGGCGGTGACGACGTGCGTCGGGGGCTGCTCGCCCAGGTCGGCGGCCCGCAGCGGGACCGCGCGGGGGTCGGACGCGTCGCCGTCCGCGCCCAGGTAGAGGTCCCAGAACCACGCCAGCTCGGCCCGGGTCATCAGCGGGCCGGCGGCGTGCTCGGTCATCGACGGGTACGGCGAGCCCGCGGCGGGGAACAGGCACGGGTACACCAGGACCTGCCCGGTGACGACCCCGCGGCCCAGCACGACCGACGTGCCCGCGGCGAGGTTGCCCCCGGCGCTGTCCCCGACGAGGACCAGGCCCGCGTCCGCAGCCGCCCCCACCCGGCCCGGGTCGGCGGCGAGCGCGCGCACCGCGGCGACGCAGTCCAGCAGCGGGCCGGGGAAGCGGGTCTCCGGGGCGCGGCGGTACTCCAGCGACACCACCACGCACCCCGACGCCGCGGCCAGCGCCCGGCACGGCCGGTCCGCCGCTCGCACCCCGCCGAGCGCCCAGCCCCCGCCGTGCAGGTACACCACCAGCGGGGCCGGGGTCCCGGGGCTCGGGTCGTACACCCGCGCCGGCAGGAGCCCCGCGTCCCCGGGCAGCAGCACGTCGCGGACCTGCGCCACCGCGGTGGCGGGGCCCTGGGAGCGGGTGACGCCGTCGAGGATCGCCCGCGCCCGGATCACGCCCGCTCGGTCGTAGGGGGGCACACCTGCCTCGGCCATCGCGGCGACGAACGCGGTGACGTCCGGGTGGGGTGCGCTCACCTCCCCGACGCTAGGCGCCGCTGATGTTCACCATCCACCGCACCCCGAAGCGGTCGGTGCACATGCCGAAGCTGTCGCCCCAGGGCGCCTGCTGTAGCGGCTGGTCGACGGTGCCGCCCTCGGCGAGGCCGTCGAACCAGCGGCGCAGGTCGTCGGCCTCGTCCGCCCCGCCGCTCAGCGCGAGCTGCCCGTTGCGGGGGTCGTCGGCGATCATCGACTCCGGGGCGTCCGAGGCCATGAGCGTCAGCCCGGGGCCGACCTCGAGCTGGGAGTGCATGGTCTTGTCGGCGTCGGGGCCGTCCATGCCGACCTGGCCGAACGTCATCGAGGTGAGCTCGCCGCCGAGCACGCTGCGGTAGAACTCCATCACCTCCAGCGCGCCCTCGCGGAAGTTCAGGTACGGGGTCAGGTTCGCGGCCACGGGTGCTCCTGGGGGTCGGTGGGGCTGGTGCCGGGACTGACCCTGCCACCGCCCGGGACTCATCGGCCGGGGCCGGGCTCACGCCGTCTCGGCCCGGGCCCGCTCGGCGAGCAGGAACTTCCGCGGCCGCCCGCTCGGGGTCAGCGGCACCTCGTCGGCGCTGAGCAGCCGCACGTGCCGCGGCACCTTGAACTTGGCCAGCCGCGCCGCGCAGTGCGCCAGCAGCGCAGCGGGGTCGACCTCGGCACCGTCGCGGGCCACCACCCACGCCACCCCGACCTCACCCATCCGCGCGTCGGGCACCCCGACGACGTGGGCCTGCGCGACGGCGGGGTGGGCGGTGAGCACGTCCTCGACCTCCTTGGGCACCACCTGCTCCGCCCCGCAGCGGTAGCAGTCCTTGGCCCGGCCGACGAGGGTCAGGTAGTCCTCGGCGTCGAGGGTGCCCAGGTCGCCGGTGCGGAACCACCCGTCGGCGGTGAACGCGGCCGCGTCCTCCTCCGGCTTGTCGTGGTATCCGCTGGTCACCCCGGGCCCGCGCACCTGCAGCTCGCCGACCTCGCCGCGGGGCAGCTCGGCCCCGGTCTGCTGGTCGACCACCCGGTAGACGGCGAGCCGCCCGCCGAGGGACGCCTCGCCCGCCACCCCCACGTCGCGCAGCCGGCCGTTGGTGGTGCGGCGGCGCTCCGGCGGGTCGTCGGGCCGGGTCACCGTGGTCGAGGCCGTGGTCTCACTCATGCCGTACCCGGTGGTGACCTCGACGGGCCCGAGCAGCTCGTCGATCTCGTCCCAGATCCCGGCGGGGGACTGACCGCCCGAGGAGATGATGCTGCTCAGCCCGCTCACGTCGTGCTGGCCGGGCCCGTCCTCGCGGAGCACGTCGAGGACGGCGGCGGTCATGGTCGGGATGAGCAGCGCGTCATCGGCCCGGTGCTCGTCCACCGCGGCCAGGGTGGAGCGGGCGGTGAACGTCAGCTGCGGGATGATCGCCCCACCCACGAACAGCACCGCCAGCATGCCCTCGACGTAGCCGTAGACGTGGTACAGGGGCAGCGAGAACGTGACCCGGCGGCCGTCCTGGAACGCGCGGGCGTGGGCGCTGCCGTACGCGGTGCGCAGCAGCATGTCGTGGGTCAGCCGCACGCCCTTGGGGCTGCCGGTGGTGCCGGACGTGTACAGCACGTCCGCGACGTCGGACGCGCTGCCCGCCACGGGCTCCCACCCCTCGGCGGTGGCGGCGAGCGCGTCGAGGGTGAGCACCCCCGGACGCACCCCGGGCCCGCTGGGGCGCACCACCACGCGCCGCAGGGCGGGTAGCCCGTCACCGCCGGCGTGCTCGCGCTCCGCCCAGCCGGGCGCGAGCTCGTCGAGCATGCCCAGGTGGTCGTTGTCGCGGAACCGGTCCATGACCACCAGCGCGACGGCCCCGGACTGGCGCAGCACGTAGCCCAGCTCGTCGCGCCGGTTGAGGAAGTTGACCGGCACCGCCGTCGCCCCGGCCCGGGAGATGCCCAGCTTGGTGGCGACGAACTCCGGGTGGTTGGCCATAACGAGGGCGACCCGCTCGCCCGGGGCCACCCCGAGGCCGACGAGCCCACGGGCGATGCGCACCGACCAGTCGGCCACCTCGGCGTAGGTCCAGGTGCGCTCGTCGGTGACCAGGTACGGCCGGTCCGGGTGCTCCGCGGCGGCCGCGTCGAGCTGCTCGTGCAGCCCGCGGGGCACCCAGCGGGGGTGGCGCGCCTCCAGGGCGGCCTGGCGCTCGGCGACGGGGGCGAGCACGGGGCTCAGCTCCCCGACCGGGTGGCGAGGTAGGCCTCCCAGTAGGTGCGGTGGTGGGAGAACGGCTCGTCGCGGTCCTCCACCGCCGCCCGCACCCCGCGCTCGTCCTGGATCTTCTTGAAGTCGGCCATGGCGGGCCCGGCGATGGCCATGGCGTCCGCGTCGTTGGCCGCGGCGATGGCGGAGGCGATGCCCATCGCGTCCCACCACCGGTTCGTCGACTCCTTGTGCGCGTAGATCATCTCCAGCGGGACGTGGGCGACGCGCTCCGCGTAGGCCATGGCCACGGCGTCGACCTCGTCGGCGGGGACGGCCCGGTTGGCCAGGCCCAGCTCGGCGGCCTCGGTGCCGGTCATCGAGTCGCCGGTGAACAGCCACTCCTTGGTCCGCCGCATCCCCAGGTGCACCGGCCACATGCCGAACACGTGGATCTCGCCCATCGTGCGGGCCTCGGGCTGGCCGAACCGGGCGTCGTCGGCGGTGAAGACGACGTCGAGCACGCCCGCAAGGTCGAGCCCGCCGGCCACGCAGGCGCCGCGGACCACGCCGACGGTGGCCTGGCGGATGCGCCACAGCCGCATCCAGCGCTCGCGGGACTCGTGGAACTCGCGGCGGGAGAAGATCGGGGCCCGCCGGTGGGGCCGGGAGTCCTCGGGCCGCGACGGCTGCCCGCTGTCCCACAGGTAGCCCCACTCGGTGAGGTCGTAGCCGGTGCAGAAGTTCTTGCCGTTGGAGCGGACGACCAGCACGCGGGTGTCGTCGTCGGCGTCGAGGTCGTCGAGGATGAGGTCGAGCTCGTCGCGCAGGTGCCGGTTGAGCGCGTTGCCCCGCTCCGGCCGGTTGAGCGTCAGCGTCGCGATCCGGTCGGACTTCTCGTAGAGGAGGGTGTCGAGCTCCACGGGCCACCTCGCGGGGTCGTGGCCGTGACCGGCGCCACAGCCTCGTGGGATCAACGTAACTGTTGACGGCAGTGGGGGACAACCGTCTGCCAGCGTCAACATGACTGTTGACGACGGAGGTGGGCGTGGCTAGCGTCGCGCTGAGCGGGTCGAGAGGAGTGGTCGTCGTGGCAGGTGGGGACGGGTCAGGCAGCGGGGTCGACGAGGTGGTCGACGTGGTGGTGGTCGGGGCCGGGTTCGCGGGGCTGCGGGCGCTGCACACGCTGCGCGAGCAGGGCCGTCGGGTGGCCGTGCTGGAGGCCGGCGACGACATCGGCGGCGTGTGGCAGTGGAACCGCTACCCCGGCGCGCGGTGCGACGTGGAGAGCTACGACTACTCGTACTCCTTCTCCCCGGAGCTGGAGCAGGAGTGGCGCTGGAGCGAGCGCTACGCGACCCAGCCGGAGATCCTGCGCTACATCCACCACGTGGCCGACCGGTTCGACCTGCGCCGCGACGTCCACCTCGGGCAGCGGATGACCCGGGCCGAGTGGGACGACGACACCGGCCGGTGGGCCGTCACCACCGAGCGCGGGGACCTCTGGACCGCGCAGTTCGTCGTCATGGCCACCGGGCAGCTCTCCACCACCAAGACCCCCGAGCTGCCCGGGCAGGAGGACTTCACCGGGGAGGTGCTGCTCACCGCGCGGTGGCCGCGGGAGGGCCGCGACCTCAGCGGCCGCCGCGTCGGCGTCATCGGCACCGGCTCCTCGGGCATGCAGCTCATCCCCGTGGTGGCCCGGGAGTGCGCCCACCTCACCGTGTTCCAGCGCACCGCCAACTTCTCGGTGCCCGCCACGAACGGCCCCATCAGCGACGAGCGGGACGCGGAGGTCAAGGCGGGCTACGCCGACCGTCGTGAGGCCGCGCGCAACTCGCCGAGCGGGCTGGGCATGGTGCCGGGCAAGACCTCCGCGCTCGAGGTGACCGAGGACGAGCGGCTGGCCCGCTACGAGGACTACTGGGCCCGCGCCGGGTTCGGCTTCGCCCTCGTCTACCACGACATCCTGCGCGACCAGGCCGCCAACGACACCGCGGCCGACTTCATCCGCGCCAAGATCGCGGCCAAGGTGGACGACCCCGTCACCCGGGAGGCCCTGCTGCCCCGGGACTTCCCGTTCGCGGCCAAGCGGCCCTCGGTCGACAGCGGCTACTTCGAGACCTTCAACCTCGACCACGTCGACCTCGTCGACCTCCGGGAGAACCCGGTCGAGCGGGTCACCGCCACGGGCGTCCGCACCGCCGCGGGGGAGGTCGAGCTCGACGTCCTCGTCCTCGCGACCGGGTTCGACGCGCTGACCGGCTCGCTGCTGCGCCCCGAGATCGTGGGCTGCGACGGGCTGACGCTGCGGCAGGCGTGGTCCGAGGGGCCGGTGACCCAGCTGGGCCTGGGCGTGCACGGCTTCCCGAACCTGTTCGTGGTCGCCGGGCCGGGCAGCCCGTCGCTGCTGAGCAACGTGCTGCTCTCCACCGAGCAGCACGTCGACTGGATCGCCGAGCTGCTCGCCCACCTCGACGCCCACGGCCTCGACCGGGTCGAGGCCACCGCGCAGGCGCAGGCCGACTGGGTGGCCCACGTCAACGCCCGCGCGCAGGAGACCCTGTACCCGAGGGCGGCGAGCTACTACTCGGGCGACGAGATCGAGGGCAAGCCCAAGGTGTTCATGCCCTACGTGGGCGGGGTGCGCGGCTACCGCCGCATCCTCGAGCGGGTCGCCGCCGAGGGGTACTCGGGCTTCGCGCTGACCAGCACGCAGCGCCAGCCGGCCCCCGCGTGAGCCCCACGGCCGCCGTGATCGGGGGCGGCACGATGGGCGTCGGGATCGCCTACGTGCTGGCCGTCTCCGGCTCCGACACCACCGTGGTCGAGCCCGACGACGCCCGCACGGCCGCGCTGCGCCGCGAGGTGACCGAGGCCGCCGCGGGCGGGGTGCGTCGCGGCAAGCTCTCGCAGGCGGTGGCCGACGCGCTGCCCGGACGGCTGCACCACGTGCACGACGCGGCCGAGCTGGCCGAGGGCCTCGACCTCGTGGTGGAGACCGTGCCGGAGGACCGCGCCCTCAAGGCCCGCGTGCTCCGCTCCGCCGAGGCCCGCCGGCCGGTGCTGCTGGCCTCCAACACCAGCGCGCTGAGCATCGACGACCTGGCCGGGGGGCTCGAGCGGCCCGAGGCGTTCCTCGGCCTGCACTTCTTCAACCCCGTGTGGTCGATCGGCGTGGTCGAGGTGGTCCGCGGCGCGGCCACCAGCGAGGCGACGTTGGAGGGCGCGCTGGCCGCGGTGCGGGCGCTGGGCAAGGAGACGGCCGTGGTGCGCGACGCCCCCGGCTTCGCCACCAGCCGGCTCGACGTGGTCGCGGCGCTGGAGGCCGTCCGGATGGTGGAGCAGGGCGTCGGCGAGCCCGCCGAGATCGACCGGGCCGTGCAGCTGGCCTACCGCCACCCCGTCGGGCCGCTGCGGCTGTCGGACATCGTGGGCCTCGACGTGCGGCTGCACATCGCGGAGAACCTGGCCACCGCGCTCGGGCCGCAGTTCGAGCCCCCCCAGCTGCTGCGCGACAAGGTGGCCGCGGGCGAGCTGGGCCGCAAGACCGGCCGCGGCTTCTACGACTGGCCCTGAGCCCGCCCCCGCCCGCGCTACGTGGGCGAATCGCGGCGTGCGGAACTGCGACCGCGGGCGTTGACGAGACCTGGGTCACTCGGTAGCGTCAACGACAGTGTTGACGGACGGAGGGACCGGGCGTGGACGGACAACCGGTGGGACTGGGCAACGGCTCGCGGATCAGCGACTCCACGCCGGAGCGCCGTGACCTGCGCGCCAGCGTGGCCAAGCTCGTCGCCGGCTTCGGCCGCCCCTACTTCCAGGACGTCGTCCGCCGCGGGGCGAAGGCCGACGAGCTGTGGCAGGCCATGGGCGAGAACGGCTTCCTCGGTGTGCACCTGCCCGAGGAGCACGGCGGCGGCGGGGGCGGCCTGGAGGACCTGGCCGTCGTCATCGAGGAGATGGCCAGCCAGGGCTGCCCCATGTTCATGATCGTCATCAGCCCGGCCATCGCCGGCACGGTGATCGCCGCGCACGGCACGCCGGAGCAGAAGCAGCGCTACCTGCCCGGCATCGCCGACGGCACCTTCCGCATCGCCTTCGGCATCACCGAGCCCGACGCCGGGTCGAACACCCACCAGATCACCACCACCGCGCACAAGGACGGCGACGGCTGGCGGCTGCGCGGCGCCAAGTACTGGACCTCGGGCATCGACGAGTGCGACGCGGTGCTGGTGGTCGCCCGCGACGCCGACCCGGGCCCCGACGGCCGCAGCACGCTGAGCCTGTTCGTCGTGCCCACCGACTCGCCGGGGCTGAGCTGGCAGCCCATCGACTCCGCCCTGCAGCTGCCCGAGAAGCAGTTCACCGTCTTCTACGACGACGTCCGCGTGGAGCCCGACGGCCTGGTGGGCGGGGAGCGCGAGGGCCTCAAGCAGATGTTCGTCGGGCTCAACCCCGAGCGGGTCGCCGCGGCGTGCATGGCCAACGGCATCGCCCGCTACGCCCTGGCCCGCGGGGCGCAGTACGCCCGCGAGCGCACGGTGTGGCGCACGCCGATCGGCGCGCACCAGGGTGTGGCGCATCCGCTGGCCGAGGCCTACGTCCACGTCGAGCTGGCCCGGCTGATGACGATGCGGGCCGCGGCGCTGACCGACGCCGGCGAGGAGGCCGCCGAGGCCTCGAACATCGCCAAGCTCGCGGCCGGCGACGCGGCGACGAAGGCCCTCGACCAGGCCATCCAGGTCCACGGCGGCAACGGGCTGAGCAACGAGTACGGCCTGGCCGACCTCTGGTTCGTCGCGCGGATGTTCAAGACCGCGCCGGTGAGCCGGGAGATGGTCCTCAACCACGTCGCCCAGCACAGCCTGGGCCTGCCGAAGAGCTACTGAGCCCGTGGGGACGACGCCCGCCACCCTGAGCGCGATGGTGTCCGCGCTGGCCGCCGACCGCCCGGACGCCCCCGCGGTGACCCTCGACGAGCTCACCCGCAGCTTCGCCGAGCTCGACGCCCGCGGGGCCCGGGCGGCCACTGCCCTGCGCGCCGCCGGGGTGGGGGCCGGGGACCGGGTGGCCGTGCTCGACAAGAACGCCCCCACCTTCTACGACCTGGTGCTCGGCGCCTCCCGGCTGCGGGCGGTGCTGGTGGGCCTGAACTTCCGCCTCGCCGCCCCCGAGGTCGCGGAGATCCTCGACGACGCCGCGCCCCGCGTCGTGGTGGTGCACCCCGACCTGCGCCACCTCGTGCCCGTCGACGTGCGGGCCACCGTCGTCGAGCTCGGCGATCCGTACGAGCGGTGGCTGGCCGAGGCGCCCGCCGACGGCGCCGAGGACCTGGCCGAGCCCGACGACGTGGTGCTGCAGCTCTACAGCTCGGGCACCACCGGCCGGCCCAAGGGGGCGCTGCTGACCCACGCCAACCTGGCCTGGACCCCGAGGATGGGCCGGGAGCGCTACGGCATGGGCCCGGACACGGTGAACTTGGTGCCCTCCCCGCTGTTCCACATCGGCGGCATCGGCTACAGCCTGACCGCGCTGGGGCAGGGCGGGCACACGGTGCTGGTGCGCGACGTCGACCCCGCCGTGCTGCTGGCCCTCGTCGAGCGCCACCGGGTGACGCACACCTTCCTGGTGCCGGCGGTGATCCAGCTGCTGGTCGAGAGCCCGGCGCTGGCCACCACCGACACCTCCAGCCTGCGGCGCATCGCCTACGGCGCGGCCCCCATGGGCGAGACGCAGCTGCTGCGGGCCATGGCGGCCATCGGCTGCGACTTCATGGGCGTCTACGGGATGACCGAGACCGCGGGCAGCGTGGTGTCGCTGCAGCCCGAGGACCACGACCCCGGTGGGCCGCGGGCGGGGCTGCTGCGCTCGGTGGGCCGGCCGCTGCCGTGGCTCGAGCTGCGGGTGGTCGACCCGGCCACCGGCACCGACGCCCCCGTGGGCGGGGTGGGGGAGATCTGGGTCCGCTCGGCGCAGAACACCGTCGGCTACTGGGGCCGGCCCGACCTGTACGCGGACGCGGTGACCCCCGACGGCTGGCTGCGCACCGGTGACGCGGCCTACCTCGACGACGAGGGCTACGTCTTCCTGCACGACCGGATCAAGGACATGATCGTCACCGGCGGGGAGAACGTGTACCCGGCCGAGGTGGAGAACGTGGTGCACGGCCACGCCGCCGTCGCCCAGGTCGCCGTCATCGGGGTGCCGTCGCCGCGGTGGGGCGAGACCGTCAAGGCCGTGGTGGTGCCGCGGGAGGGCGCCACCCTCGACGGCGACGAGCTCATCGCCTGGACCCGGGACCGGCTGGCGCACTACAAGTGCCCCACCAGCGTCGACGTCGTCACCGAGCTGCCGCGCAACGCCTCGGGCAAGCTGCTCAAGCACGTGCTGCGCGCGCCGTACTGGGACGCGGTGCGCCGCTGATGCACCCGCTCGTCGCGCTCGCGCAGCGGTTCGCGGTGGACTGGCTGTGCCGGGCCGACCCGCTGGTGCCGCCCGAGATCATGACCCCCGGGTACACCATCCACATCGGAGCGGTCGACATGGCGGGCCTCGACGACTACGTCGCGGCCACGTCCGGCCAGCTCGCCCGCTTCCCCGGCCTCGGGATCACAGTGCACGAGCTCGTCACGGACGGGGACGGCCTGGCGCTGCGCTTCACCGAGCACGGGGGCAGCGCCGCGCACGACGGCCGGGCGGCGGCGTGGACCGGGGTCACGCTGTTCCGCTGGGACGGCGAGCGGCTGGCGGAGAACTGGACCCAGGAGGACTACGCCGGCCGGCGCCGCCAGCTCGCGGCCGGGGTCCCCGACGTCATCGGCCCGCCCGCCCCCGCGCCGTGGACCACCCAGCCCCGCCCCGCCGACGACGGCGCCGTCGACGTGGTGCGCAGCTGGCTGGCCACCGCGGCGCCCGACGCGTCGGCCGTGGTGTGGGATGACGAGGGCGCGGGGGCCGAGCGGGAGGCGGTGCTCGTGCCCGACGCCGTCGCGGTCGCGCGCGTCGTCGCGTCGGGCGACCGGGTGGCGTTCGCGGCCACCCAGACCGGGACCGCGCTGCAGACCGGCGGGCGCACCACCCTCGGCGTGGCCGGACTCGTCCGCGTCGAGGGGTCCCGGGTCGTCGCCGGGCACGTCGTCCGCGACCGCCACGGCCTGGCCCGCCGGCTGGCGGGCTGACCGGGCTACCGCAGCGGGCGGACGGGCGTGCCCTCGACCACGCGGGCCTCGATCGCCCCGAGCCGCTCCACCGCGCACCGCACCCGCTGCCCCGGCGTCAGGTACGGGTAGCGCTCGGCGCCGTGCGTCGCGGCGAGCTCGAGGATGCACCCGGTGCCCACCGTGCCCGTGCCGATGACGTCACCGGGCCGCAGCGTGGTGCCCCGGGAGGCGTAGGCCAGCAGCTGCCCCACCGACCAGTGCAGGGCGCCCAGGTCGCCGCGGCTCCACTCCGTCCCGTCGACCGACGCCGACATGGCCAGCGCAGGAGCGGTTCCCGCGCCGACGGGCGGCAGCTCGTCGGGGGTGACGAGGTACGGGCCCAGGCTGGTGGCCCCGTCCTTGCCCTTCGCCGGCCCCAGCCCCAGGCCCATCTCCCGGGCCTGCAGGTCCCGGGCCGACCAGTCGCACAGCACCGTGTAGCCGGCGACGTGCTCGGCCGCGGTGGCCGGGTCGAGGTCTGCCCCGGGTGTCCCGACGACGATTCCCACCTCGAGCTCGTAGTCGAAGGCCGCGGACCCCGGGGAGACGGGCACGTCGTCGTGGGGGCCGAGCACGGCGGCGGGGTTGGTGAAGTAGAAGACCGGCAGCTCGTACCAGTCCGGGTCCGTGGGCCGGCCCAGGCCGCGGTTGGCGGTGACGACGTGGTCCTCGAAGGCCATGAAGTCCCGGATCGACGGCGGCCGCGGCACCGGGGCGCACAGCACCGCGTCGGCCTCCGCCACCACCTCCACCGGGTCGACGAGCGCGCGGGACGCCGCGTCGGCCAGGGCGTCCGGGGCGAGCAGGGCCACCAGGTCGGGGTCGGGCAGGCCGTGCAGCGCCCCGTCGTGGACCAGGGCGACGTGCTCGGCGCCGTCGGTGGGGGAGCGGTAGGTCGCGAACCTCATGCCGGGCTCCTCACGCGATGCAGCTCAGGGGGCGGCCACCGTTGTAGGCGACCATGTCGGTCAGCGCCGCGCCGACGTCGATGGGGCACCCGCGCTCCCCGCCGGAGAGCTCGGCGTGGGCACGGTGCAGGTTGCCCACCACCCGCTCGGCGTCGGACCACTCGGCGTACGGCCCCAGGTCGGCCTGCCGGGCGGCGTCGAGCGGGGCCACCCCGGCGGCGTGGGAGTCCCGGGCCAGCGCGTCGAGCCAGTGCAGGTAGCCCAGGACCTCGGTGACGAGCCCGGGCCCGGCGACGGGGCCGTGGCCGGGCACGATCGTCTCCGCCCCGAGCGGGGTGATGACCTGCTCGAGCACCTCGATGGCCCCGGTGAGCGAGCCCATGGCCAGGAACGGGGTGCCGCCGGTGAAGAGCAGGTCGCCCGCGAACAGGGTTCGCCGCTCCGGGATCCACACGATCGAGTCGTTCGTGGTGTGGGCGGGGGTGCCGACGTGGGTGACCTCGCAACGCAGGTCGTCGGAGTACAGCGTCACCCCGTCGGTGTAGGTGAGGAACGGCGGGGTGACGTCGACCCGGCCGACGTCGAACGGCTCCCAGAAGCCGGTGGTCGGCATGACCCCGGCGGCGAGCACCCCGGCCCGGGTGCCCTCGTGGCCGACGACCGTCGCCCCGGGGAACAGCCAGTTGCCGTGGGTGTGGTCCCCGTGGTGGTGGGTGTTGACCAGGGTGCGCACGGGCTGGTCGGTCACCGAGGCGATCGTGTCCAGGTAGGCGCGGGTGCGCCGCTCGGTGGCGCAGCTGTCGATGCTCACCGCGCCGCGGGAGCCGACGAGCAGGCCGGTGTTGTTCACCCACCACGTGCCGTCGGGCTGCACGTAGGCGAACACGCCGTCGCTCACCTCCACCAGCTCCGGTGGGGGCAGGACGGGGTCGGCGGCCGTGGCGCTCATGGGAGGTGATGGCACCCCCGTCGCGCCGCGGTGTCAACCCTGCTGTTGACGGACGCCCGGCGCGGGGTCGGCGAGCATGCCGTGCAGCAGGATGTCCGCGTAGGCGGCCCCGATGGTGGCGGCGTCGACCGAGGAGGTCTCGGGGTTGAACCAGCGGTTGGTCCACCCGACCATGCCGATCACCCCGTAGGCCATCACCCACGGCTCGGCGACCGGGCGCAGCGAGCCGTCCGCGATCCCGTCCGCGATGAGCCCGGTGAGCAGCTCCTCGTAGCGTCGGTTGAGCCCGCGCATCTCCTGAGACCACTCCGCGCGGGCGTCGCTGACGTGGCTCAGGTTCTCCTGGATGAAGACGTAGAGCAGCGGGTAGTTCGTCGCGTAGCTGGCCATGAGCTCGGTGACCAGGCGGCGCAGCTTCTCCGGCACGGTGCCCGGGCCGGCGGTGACGGTCTCCGCGGTGGCCACGTTGGCCCGCACCGCGTCGGTCACCACCTCGTCGAAGAGCTCCTCCTTGGAGCCGACGTAGTAGTACAGCGTGGCCCGGTCGAGACCGGCGGCCTCGGCGATGCGGCCGATGCTGGTGCCGCGGAACCCCTCGCGCTTGAACAGGTCGGCTGCCGCGGCGGCGATCTCGGCCCGCTTGCCGACGTAGGCGCTGCGCCCCTCGCCCCGGGCGGCGGCGCGGCGCCGCCCGATGGCGCTGCCGGTGTCGCCCCCCGCGGGGTCGTCCGCGGGGTCCCTGTCCCTGGCCACGGCCCGACCCTAGGCGCGCCGGCCGGGCGGGGGCGCGAGCCGCACGCCGGGGCCACCCCCGGGCGACGCACCGTGAGCGCGTCGTCGCCTGGAGGTTCATCAATGCCCCGATCGGGTGACACCTCACGGCCCGTGACCACGGAGAGTGGCGCCTGGGCGAGAATGGGCGCATCCGCGACGACCACGCCCAGGAGAACCCGATGCCGATCCGCCAGCCCCGCCACGCCCTGCTCCGAGCGGCTCGTGGGGTCCCCGCGGCGCTGGCGCTGGGTGGCGTGCTGGCTGCCACCACGCTCGCGGGTCCCGCGTCGGCCGCGGCCGACCCGGCGGCGGCCGTCATCCGCGTGGCGTCGACCAGCGCCGCCGGCCTCGCGGCCCCCCGACTGGTCGAGGTGACCGCCCCCGCCCCGGTCGCCGCCGCCCCGCGGGCCACGCCGGCCGAGGCCGCGGCGGTCGTGGCCCGCGCCGTCACCAGCACCCCCGTGACCAGCACCGTCGCCCCGCCGCCCGTCGAGGAGGCCCACGCGTCGGGGGGCGGGCAGGCCTCGGCGCACGCGACCGGCGGCGGCAGCATCGCCCGCTCGGACGCGTTCGACGACGGCGGCGCCGCCGCGCAGGCGTCCGGGGGCGGCTGGGCCGAGGCCACCGGCTCCGGCGCGGGCAGCTCGGCGACCTCCACCGCCCGCGGCGCCGACACCACGGGCAGCCCCAGCCTGAGCCAGTCCATGGCCGACGACGGCGGCACGGCCCGCGCCACCTCGAGCGGCGGCGGCATGGCGCAGGCGCTGGGCGAGGACGGCGGCACCGCGATCAGCATCGCCGTCGGTCCCTCCAGCCTCGCCGCGGCCTCGGCCACGGGTGGCGACCTGTCGGTGGCGGTCGCCGGGCCGCACGGCCAGGCCCGCGTCGACGAGACCGGCGTGCTCGTCAGCACCGGCCCCGCCCTGGCCTGGAACCGCGGCACCGGCGCGTTCGCCGTCACCGACGGCACCCGCACGTTCTCGCTGCCCGGCCGGGGCTGAGCCGGCCGGGCGA
This sequence comes from Rhodococcus aerolatus, assembly GCF_054783215.1. Taxonomy (NCBI): domain Bacteria; kingdom Bacillati; phylum Actinomycetota; class Actinomycetes; order Mycobacteriales; family Nocardiaceae; genus Rhodococcus; species Rhodococcus aerolatus. The sequence goes on from NZ_BAAGQZ010000043.1 coordinate 76,959, forward strand.
CGAGCACGACGCGTCAGTCGAAGATGTCGGGGTTGTCCTTCGAGATGCGCTGCCAGATCGGCTGGAACTGGAACCACCCGGCGAGCTCGAACCCGACCTGACCGCGGGTCTGCACCGCCTCGTCGTGGCGGATGAACCGCGGGGTGCCGGCGGCGTGCGCCATGAGCTGGCTCTGCGCGGTGCGCTCCAGGGTGAGGAACCACCAGGCGGCGCTCTCCACCGACTGCCCCACGGTGAGCATCCCGTGGTTGCGCAGGATGACGGCCTTGTGCTCGTCGAGGGCGTGGCCGATCTTCTTGCCCTCCTCGGAGTCGAGGACGACCCCGGTGTAGTCGTCGTAGACGCCGACGTCCTGGTAGAAGGCGCACGCGTCCTGGGTGAGTGGCTCGATGTCCATCTCCAGCGCAGAGAGCGTCTTGCCCGACGGGCCGTGCGCGTGCGCGGCGGCGACCACGTCGGGCCGGGCGGCGTGGACCGCACAGTGGATGGCCACGGCCGCCCCGTTCACGGCCCGGTCGCCCTCGACCACCGTGCCCTGGTGGTCGACGCGGACCAGGTCGGACTGCTTGATCAGCGAGAAGTGCATGCCGAAGGGGTTCACCCAGTAGGAGTCGGTGTGCTCCGGGTCGCGGGCGGTGATGTGCCCGGCGACACCCTCGTCGAGCCCGGCCTTGGAGAACATCCGGAACGCGGCGGCCAGGCGCACCTTGCGGTGCATCCGCTCCTCCTCCACGGTCGCGAACGTCTCCGGCTGGGGGATCCTCAGCTGCGGGGCGGCGACCAGGTCGTCGGGGTCGGCGTGGGTCTCGGTGCTCACGGTGTCCTCCTGGGCAGACGGCGGTGTCGCCCCCAGTGTGCGCCCCCACGCCCGCCGCGCGGGGCCTAGCGTGGGGCCCCGTGAGCGACGCCTGGGACCTGCTCGTGGACACCGCCGAGATCGGGCGCACCGAGCTGCGGGACGCGGCGGTGCCCGAGCCCGCCCCGGGTGAGGTGGTGCTGGCGACCAGCCGGGTGGGCCTGACGGCCAACAACGTCACCTACGCCGTGCTGGGCCGCACCCTGCGCTACTGGGAGTTCTTCCCCGCGCCGCCCGGGTGGGGCCGGGTGCCGCTGTGGGGCTTCGCCGACGTCGTCGCCTCCCGGGTCGACGGGGTGGCCGAGGGGCAGCGGGTGTACGGCTACCTGCCGACGTCGAGCCACCTCGTCGTGGCGCCCGACCGCGTCGGCGCCCACGGCTTCCGTGACGCCGCCGAGCACCGCGCCGGGCTGGCGGGCGTCTACAACGCCTACGCCGACACCGCCGCCGACTCCCTGCACGACCCCGCCACCGAGGACCTGCAGGTGCTCTACCGCCCGCTGTTCACCACCGCGTTCGCCCTCGCGGCCGACCTGGGGGACGGCGGGGCACAGGGGGCGGCGACGGTCGTGCTCAGCTCGGCGTCGTCGAAGACGGCCTACGCCACCGCGGCGCTGCTGGCCGGGGGCGCGGCGCGGCTGGTCGGGCTGACCTCGCCGGGCAACGTCGGGTTCACCCGGTCCCTGGGCTGCTACGACGAGGTGCTCACCTACGACGACGTCGCGTCGCTTCCGCTCGAGCCCACCGCCTACGTCGACGCCGCCGGCAACCAGCCGCTGCGCGAGCGGCTGCACCGCCACCTGCGCGAGCACCTCGTGCTCGACCTCGTGCTCGGGGTGACCCACCAGGACACCGGTCGCGCGGAGGTCACCGAGGGCGCGCGCCCGCGGAACTTCTTCGCCCCCGACGTGATCCGGGACCGCACCGCCGAGTGGGGCCGCGACGGCCTGGATCGCCGGCTGGCCGGGGCGTGGGCGGAGTTCCTGCCCTGGGTGCGCCCGGCGGTCGACGTCGTCACCGGTCACGGCCCGGCCGAGCTGGCGCAGGTGTGGGACGAGGTGGCCGCGGGCCGCACCGGGCCCCGCACCGGGCACGTGCTGAGCCTGTGACGCGCGTGCTGCTCGCCCCCGACTCCTTCAAGGGCTCGGCCGACGCCGCCACGGTGGCCGAGGCGCTCGCCCGCGGGATCGCCACGGCCGCACCCGGGGTGGCGGTGGTGGCGCTCCCGGTGGCCGACGGGGGCGAGGGCACGCTCGACGCGGCGCTGGCCGCCGGGTGGGAGCGCGTGCCCGCCACCGTGGCCGGGCCGACCGGCGAGCCGGTGGCCACCGCGTGGGCCCGCCACGGGGACAGCGCCGTCGTCGAGCTCGCGGCCGCGTCCGGGCTCGGCCTGCTGCCCGGGCGCGTGCCCGCCCCGCTCGCCGCCTCCAGCCACGGCACCGGGGAGCTGCTCGCCGCCGCGCTGGCCGCCGAGGTGCGCCGCGTGGTGCTGGGCGTCGGCGGCAGCGCCTGCACCGACGGCGGGGCCGGGCTGCTCGTCGCCCTCGGCGCGAGGGTGCGCGAC